>NYSX01000080.1 GCA_002683345.1 Flavobacteriales bacterium | reverse complement strand
TTCTGAGGAGATGCTGGCCTTGGCCGAAGCGAACCACGCCGAACTCGCTCAACGTCGCACGACACGGCATTTCTCAACGCGGGATGTCCCGCGTCGGTTGCTCGAACTCGCGATTCTCTCGGGCTCAACCGCGCCCAACGGCGCTCACCTTCAACCCTGGACGTGGGTGGCCATTCGCAACGCTGAACTGCAACAGAAAATTCGAGAGGCGGCGGAAGAGGAAGAGCGGAAGACCTACTCGGAGCGCATGCCTGAGGCTTGGTCGGAAGTGCTGGCGCCCCTCGGCACCGACGCCATCAAACCTCACCTGACCGATGCCCCCTGGGTGGTGGTGCTGTTCAAGCAAAAGAAACGTCAGCGGCCCAACGGCCAATGGGGTCCGACCTACTACGCCACCGAGTCGTGCGGCATCGCCGCCGGGATGTTCATTCAAGCCGTTCACAACATGGGCCTCGTCACCCTTACACACACCCCTTCACCGATGGGGTTCCTTGGAGACATCCTTGGTCGGCCAACACACGAAGAAGCCATGCTTGTCATGCCCGTTGGCTACCCTGCAGACGATGCTGAAGTTCCCGACATTCACCGGAAAACGCTGGACGAAATCGCCGTTTTTCACGACGAGCAGGCTTGAGGAAAGGTCGCGGTGTTGATATACGCGAGGTGAGAGCGAAGACCGGCGCAGGAGTCGCCCAGCTTGGTCAAAGGCGCTGGGATGAGGTCCCAGTCCGTAACGGTTCGCAGGTTCGAATCCTGCCTCCTGCATTCCTCAGATGCTAGTTCTCTCTGACTTCTATCATAAGGCTCGCCAATTTCATGTTAAGGAGGATTTCTCCGAAATCCCTCGAGTAAGCGCACAATCGCCGAACGGATTCAGAGATGGACAATGAAGAGGCCATTTGCTGATTTTTTTTCTCATCATCAAAAATAGAGGTTTCATAGGCTTTTAACTCGATTTGTAATGTCTTGAGTTGATGACGAGCTGTTTCAATTCGATATGAATCTTGAGTTCGAATGTTGATCATCAATTCCTTGAGCGATTCTTGCCAAAGAGGGAGTTGTTGGATGGGAGGGGTCAAATTGAGGAAAGGGATGTGTTCCTCGTGTCCGATGAGGAACATTGACACGTTGTTCACGTGATCCATCATGCGTTCGAGACATCGCGCCAGATTGGCGTATTCGAGGGCTTGGCCTCGTGAGACGCCCAAACGTGAGGCGGCTTGATAGGACTCAAACACGATACGAATTTGACGTTCGATAAGATACAGCAAGCTGTCAACTTCGCCTTCCCGTTCCTCATGATCGGAAAGAAACTCAATATCCCCGCCAGCAAACACCTCCTGCAAATCACGAACCAGTGAGGAAACGAGCAAATACATGCGCTTGAGACTGGCGTGAAGGGGCATGTCGCCTGGATTGAGCAAGCATCTCAGTTCCGTGCTCGTTTGGTTCTGTTCCACGATTTCAAAACCACGCGTTGAGCGAAGAAATCGCCGCACGGTTTTAGTCGGTGAAGCATGGTCTGCTGAATGATAGATGACGATGACATCGGCTCCTGAAATATAAGCGCCCATCAGGTGGTCGTGGAGGCTGTTTTCAGGAATGTCTTCAAGGGTAAAGCGGACATGTCGCTCCACGCGTTGATTTTGTTCCAATGGTGTAATTCGGAGTGCTCCGCTTGGTCGCCAGTCGACCTTCAACGAAGACCGGGGCTCAAGTTGATTGTGTAAAACCCAAGGCTTTGGAAGGCTCAAGGTGAAGGTGCTTCCACCGGTTGCCTGCAGTTTTCGAACGTCGTGATCACCGGGTCCAAGAGCCATGATTCTTTGAGAATATATTGCTATATAGAATATACTCCCACTAGTATAAGTATTGAGTCACGCTAGGAGATTCATGGAACCTCTGACGGTTATTCTGATTGGATTGGCCTTGATTGTCTGTGCCTACATGGCCTGGAACATCGGCGCAAACGATGTTGCGAATGCAATGGGTACATCGGTTGGGTCCCGTGCCCTCACGCTCAAGCAAGCGGTGATCATCGCCGCTGTCTTTGAATTCGCGGGAGCGTTCTTTGCGGGTGATGCGGTTACCGATACCGTTCGCAAAGGGATTCTCAGTGTGGATTTCGCAGACCCGATGATTGATGAAGTCTTTTCCACTGACATTGCTCTTGGTTTCATTGCCGCCATGATGGCGGCCGCAACGTGGCTGACCATCGCTACACGCTATGGCCTCCCCGTATCAACCACGCACTCCATCATTGGCGGTATCCTCGGCGTAGGGCTCATCCTCGAGGTGAAATACTCAACCAGTCTCATCGATTGGGAAGTTGTTCGTAAAGTCGTCATGTCTTGGGTGGCGAGTCCATTGATGGGTGGTTTAATCGGTTTCTTCTCGTTTATCATCATCAAGAAGCTCATACTTGACAACGACAACCCTGTTGAGCGTTCCATGTGGCTTGCCCCAATTCTTGCTTTCCCGACGTTTTTCGTTCTTGGTTTGGCCCTTCAATACAAAGCGCTCAAGGGATTCATTTCCAAGGCGGCTTCCAACGGTTGGATCGAAGACAAGAACGACTGGTTACCAGTGAAAGAAAACGGTGTCTTTGACCCCTGGGCGGAGAACGCTTGGATTCCTATCAACTCCATCATGCTGGCTGCCTTCATCGGTATTGTTTCGAGCGTGGTGCTTTATGCCGTGCTTCGACGCATCGACATCAACGAAGAAAAGCGTGGGTTCAAGGGCGTTGAGCGAATTTTCGTTTGGCTTCAAATCATCACGGCGGCCTACGTTGCATTCGCTCACGGTGCCAACGACCGTTCCAACGCCATCGGACCGATGGCGGCCGTATGGCAGGTCCTCAGCAGCGAAACCGGTCAGCTGGCCGCGAAGGCTGAAATTCCACTCTGGTTGGTGCTCTTGGGTTCCGCTGGTATCGCCGTCGGTGTCCTGACGTGGGGCTGGCGTGTTATGGAGACCATCGGAAAGAAAATCACCGACATCACGCCCACACGCGGTTTTGCTGCTGAATTTGGCGCAGCAACCACCATCCTCGTCTTCTCTATGCCTTTCCTCGCTGTTCCGGTTTCAACCACGCATACCTTGGTTGGCGCCGTGGTGGGCGTTGGTCTTGCAGGGGGTGCCAAGGCGGTTGACTTCCGTGTCTTTGGGAAGATTGCTGCGTCTTGGGTGGCAAGTGTTCCTGCTGCCGCCTTTGGCGCTGTCGTGTTGTTTGTTGCCTCTGGCGGAGACGCCCTCAATATGATCGTTATATTGCCACTCGCCTTCATAGCGGTCGGTGTCGCTATTTGGAAGAGTGGTTCAGAGGTCCATGTTGAAGATGCCCTTTCCGATGTTGGGGGCGACGGACATGAAGTGACGCCGTTTGAGTTGTTCCACGAGCACGCACGAGCCGTCGAAGAGACGGTTGAGTATATGTTGGAGGCTGTGAATGCGGCCTGCGATGGTGAAGATGCAACCGATGCCATTGAGATGACGATCAAGACCGAGCTCAAAGCCGACTATGTCAAGGCAGAAGTGCGGCGATTGGCCATTAACGACCGGCGATTTGGTGTGCATACATCAATCGACGACTTCCTTTACATGGTGAGTCGACAGGACAGGATTGCTGACTATGCTCAGAATGTAGCAGAACAGTTGGGCTTCCGTCCGCTCTTTGATGACGAAGAAGCAAAGGCAAACCTCAAGGCCATGGCAAAGGCCGTATCTGAAACCGTAGCAAAGTACGAGGATGCGGTGGAGGCCCTTCGAGACTTCACCATCAGCGGCCAAACCAAGGCGGCTGAAGACAAGCTCGCTGAGTTGATTCGTGAAGTGAACTTCAAAGAGCACGAAGCCGATGGTGTTGAAGCAAATGCGGCCGCTTACGTCTTCTCCAACGGGGATGATGCTCCGTTGGCAGCCATGCACATGTACAGGGTTCTCCAGCGCCTGGACGATGTCGCAAATGCGTGTGAAAAGGCGGCCAATGCTTTCTTGCCTCTCCTCAACCGTTGAATATCAAACGCCCTCTTGTAAAGAGGAGGGAGTTTGGTGATGGATTGGTATGAGCCTTTGGCTTCAATCAAAG
This sequence comes from Flavobacteriales bacterium, assembly GCA_002683345.1. Classification (GTDB taxonomy): domain Bacteria; phylum Bacteroidota; class Bacteroidia; order Flavobacteriales_D; family Sanyastnellaceae; genus UBA11663. The sequence continues at coordinate 4,117 of NYSX01000080.1, read as the reverse complement.
TTATGGCCGACCTACCTTTAGGAGAGGTATGAACCAACACAACATTGACTTCATCGGCGGCGGCTTCAAACTGACCCTGCCGTACACCTTTGGAGGGTGGATTCTTTGGGTGCTGGGGCTCATCATCACCGCCTTTGGCGTGGTTGCTGCAACGGATGATTTGGTCGGTTTGGGTATTTCCGTCATCGGTCTGATTGTCATGGCCGCCGCTTCCCCTGGAAGCATGTCGGCCGGGCTTCACAGAATGCGCAAGGAAGCGATGTCTGCCGAGGATCTTCAAGCAAAGAAGGAACAGAGCGGTTTCAGCGTCGACAACTGGTTCCTCCAGCAAACCACGCTGGTGCCCACCAACGACCCGAACGATTGGATCCTCCCTGCCCCCGGCCCGCAAACCTGGGACACGGCGAATCCCTACGGGCCACATGGCGACGGTACGCCGCTTCCTGAACACCCCGTCAAGGTCGGTACGCCACAGCCGGCAACGATGACGTCACACCTCGTATTCGCTGGAACGGCCGCCATCCTCACGCTCGTCGTTGGGGCCGTGCTGATCGGTGATGAGGAGGCAGAATTGGGTGTTATCCCTGCCATCGCCATCGCTGGAGTGGGTTTTATTCTCCTGCTCGTCAATTACTTCCGAGCCAAGGCTCTGCGCCAAATGCTCGACACGCCCACTTCGTTGGTGCGCTCGGCACCGGTGGGCCACCCCGAACTCGTCGGGCAAGTTCGACCCGGTCGAGAAGGTGGAATGACGGTCTACGTGGACGGCAACGAGCGCATGGTCATGCACCACATGGTCGGCTATTACTGGACCTACGAACAAGAACAAGAGCGAGAGGTCACCGACAGTGAGGGCAACACGAGGACCGAGCGAAGTTGGGTCACCGTCCGCTCCGACCGCGGTGGTGTGCCGTTCATGCTCCACGACGGGACCGGTGGCATCAAGGTCAACCTGACCAGTTTCAAGCGCGCCGAATACGGCCAAATGCTCAAGCGGTGGAGCGGTGCTTTTGCTGAATCGTTGGGCAAGCAGTTGATGGCCCAAGCCGCTGCGAGCCTGCTCAGAGGTACCAAAGTGACGGGCCACCGCTGGACCCTCTACGGGCTGCGACTGGGCGATCCCGTCTACCTGCTCGGCGCTACCAAACCTCGTCCTGCTGCTGAACTGCAGGCCGAAGGATTGGATGGAACATTGGGCAACAGCACCATCGAAGTCTGGGGCAACGAGGATGCTCCGGGCATGAAGTGCACCTTGATGCGAGGTTCGGAACTTTCCAACGTGGGCAAGTCACGTTCTGGGTTTGAAATGATGGTCCCGCCGATTCTTCTTTTGCTCGGCGGACTTTCGTTGATGGGTTTGGCCTGATGTGATTTCGTTCGGTGTTGAGGTGAGCCCATGAGTAACGAAGCATCGGAAATCGGCACGGGCGTTCTCGACCAGGTGGTGGCTGGCGGGTTGTTGTACGCCGTTCCAATTTTCGTCATCTCGTTGTTGTTGTTTATCGAAGGCAGCAAGCGGATTCCCATGACGGTGGGCATCGTTGGTTTTGTCGTGGGCTTCGGGCTCGTAGGTGAACTCTACGGCCTTCTCGGTGAAGCGCCGCCCATCAGCGATATGCAATTCCGTTTCCTCGCAGCAGCGGCTGTGGGTGTGATCTCGGTCAGTGTTGCGCAAATGGCCATGCGTTTTCTGGCAGCCGGTTTGGTGTTTCTCATCATTACCAACCTCATCAGAGCCGGTGACGGTGTCGAGGTTGATTTCGAAGGTGACGCGTTTCTTTCAGGCATTCTCACTTTGATAGCGTTTTTCCTCAGCATGTCCTTTCGAAGACTCGTACCGGCCCTCATGGCCGGTCTGGTTGGAACCCTCGGCATGATGTTGGCCGTCTACGTCGGCGTGGGTTGGCCGGTGGAACGGTTGGACGGGGTTTCGGCACCGGACGCCTACTTCGCTTTAGTGGGCATGCTCTTGAGTGCTTACATTCAGTGGCGCACCCTCAAACAAAAAGAAGATGGGGAAGCCGGTCAATCCAAAGAATACTACGACTTCTGAGAACGAAAACAATAGGCTGGGGGTGCGGTTCAACGCACATGCCCACCGCCATGGTGACCGGTGCCAATCGTGGAATAGGCCTTGAATTGGTCCGCCAACTGCTCGACCGTGATTACACGGTTCACGCCACGTATCGTCACGACATGGGGGGACTTGCGAGCCTCAATCACCCGGACTTGGTGGTTCATCAAATGGATGTTCGCCATGCCGATGAAGTGGCGGCGACCATCGAAAACATCGGGCCCTCGCTCGACTTGTTGGTGAACAACGCTGGTGTTGCTGACGGCCGCTGGTCAAGCGTTTCAGAAATCGACTTCGATGTGGTCGCTGCCGTTATGGAAGTCAACGCCATCGCACCCGTTCGAGTGACACAACACGCGCTGCCGTTGTTGGCCGCACACGGTGGAACAGTGCTCATGATCACCAGCCTGATGGGTTCCATCGGTGATTGTGCCAGCGGGCGTTCCTATGCTTATCGTGCGTCCAAGACGGCATTGAACATGTTCACAACAGCCATGAACAACGAGATGCAAGCGCAAAACATCAGCCTGCTCTTGATGCACCCTGGCTGGGTTGAGACCGATATGGGCGGACCCAATGCGCCCCTCTCTGTGCAAGAGAGCGTGGAAGGAATCATGGCCCGTGTCGACGAACAGACCCTCGACATGTCGGGACGATTCGTCGATTACGCCGGGACCACCCTGCCGTGGTAGGTGCTGAATCTCAACGCGTTGGTCTTCAGAAACGATCGGCGTTCATGACCTTGTTCCATGCTGCGATGAAGTCGGCCACGAACTTGTCTTTGTTGTCGTCCTGAGCGTAGACTTCTGCGATGGCTCGGAGTTGGGAATTGCTTCCGAACACCAGATCGTAGCGAGATGCAGTGCGAACGTTGGCGCCCGTGTTGCGGTCCTTGGCCTGGTAGGAGTTGCTACCGGTTGGGGTCCACGCCACGCTCATGTCGAGCAAGGTGCTGAAGAAAGACGTGTCCAGCGACGTGCCGTCGCTCCATATGCCGCGTTCATCCGAACTGACGCCCATGGCACGCATACCACCGACAAGAACGGTCATTTCAGGTGCAGAGAGGCCCAAGAGCTGGGCCTTGTCGAGCATCATTTCCTCTGGCATCACGGCGTAGTTCTGCTTCAGGTAGTTGCGGAAGCCGCACGCCACGGGCTCAAAGTACGAGAACGAGGCTGCGTCGGTGTGTTCCTCGGTAGCGTCGCCACGACCGGGTGAGAACGGAACATCAACACCGCTGGCCATCTCGATACCGGCACATCCAGCGAGGACGATGGTGTCGGCCACGCTGGCGCCGTGCGCTGCAGCAAGCGGTTCGAGTACGCCGAGCACCTTCGAGAGTTGATCGGGTTTGTTGCCTTCCCAATCTTTCTGAGGTGCAAGTCGGATGCGAGCTCCGTTGGCGCCACCACGGTTGTCAGAGCCACGGAAGGTGGATGCGCTGGCCCAAGCCGTTTCAACCATTTCAGCAACAGAGAGACCGCTGCTCTTGATGGCGTCCTTCAGGGCACCGACATCGTACGACGTGCTTCCAGCGGGAACGGGGTCCTGCCAAATGAAGTCCTCTTCTGGAACGTCCGGTCCGAGGTAGCGGGCTTTGGGCCCCATGTCTCGATGGAGGAGTTTGAACCATGCTTTCTGGAACGCATCGGCGAAGACGTCGGGGTTCTCATGGAAGTGCTTCGAGATCTTTCGATACGCAGGGTCGCGAATCATGGCCATGTCAGCGGTCGTCATCATGGTGGGGACCTTGATGGACGGGTCTTCTGCATCGGGCGCCATATCGGCTTCCTCTTGGTTGGAAGGCGTCCACTGGTGAGCGCCGGCAGGGCTCTTGGTCAGCGTCCAGGTCTCGTCGTACTTGAACAGCATGTCGAAGTAGCCGTTGTCCCACTGGGTTGGGTTGGCCGTCCATGCACCCTCAATACCGCTGGTGATGGTGTCTCGGCCGACGCCTGAACCGTAATCGCTGGTCCAGCCCAATCCTTGCTCTTCAAGGGCTGCGCCTTCGGGCTCAGAACCCTTGTGGTCTTCTGGACCTGC
>NYSX01000079.1 GCA_002683345.1 Flavobacteriales bacterium | reverse complement strand
TGCTGACCACCAATCACGGCGACATCCAAACGCCCATCTTCATGCCGGTTGGCACCATTGGTTCGGTCCGGGCCGTGCCCCAAACGGAGTTGAAGGAGGTGATTGACGCGGACATCATTTTGGGCAACACCTACCACCTGCACCTGCGCCCGGGAACGGAGGTGCTCGAAGAGGTGGGGGGACTTCACAAGTTCATGAATTGGGACCGCCCCATTTTGACGGACAGCGGGGGGTACCAGGTGTTCAGCTTGGCGGAAAACCGAAAGATCAAGGAGGAGGGCGCCACGTTCCGCAGCCACATTGACGGCAGCAAGCACCTGTTTTCACCCGAACGTGTCATGGACATCCAGCGCAGCATCGGGGCCGACATCGTCATGGCCTTCGACGAGTGCCCGCCGTATCCATCCACCTACGAATACGCGAAGAAGAGCATGGAGCTCACCCACAGGTGGCTTCATCGATGTGTGACGCGCATGAACGAAACGGAGCCGCTCTACGGCCATGAGCAAGCGTTGTTCCCGATTGTGCAGGGATCGACCTACCCCGATTTGCGCCGTGCCTCGGCCCATGCCGTGGCGGAGGTGCCTTCCATTGGGTACGCCATCGGCGGATTGAGTGTGGGCGAGCCCCACGAGGACATGTACGCCATGTGCGAAGAGGTGTGCGCCATCCTTCCCGAGGACGCGCCGCGATACATGATGGGGGTGGGGACGCCGGTCAACATCCTCGAAAACATCGCGCTCGGGGTCGATATGTTCGACTGCGTGATGCCCACACGAAACGCACGCACAGGCACGTTTTACACGTGGAACGGGGTCATGAACATGAAGAACGCCAAATGGAAAACGGACATGAGCCCGCTGGACCCCGAAGGCACAGCGCCCGTGGACCACATGTACAGCAAGGCCTACGTGCGGCACCTGTTCCATGCGAATGAGCTGCTGGCGTTGTACATCGGGTCGGTGCACAATTTGGCCTTTTACCTCGACCTCGTGCGGGAAGCGCGAAAGCAGATTCAAGTCGGCACCTTCCGGGAGTGGAAAGACCGAATGGTCGTGCAACTTTCTCAACGCGTGTGACGGATGAAGCGTCTCGACCGGTACATCGTCGGCAAATTCCTGGGCACCTTCGGGTTCATGCTCGGGGTCTTCTGCATGGTGGTGGTGGTCTTCGACTTGATGGAGCACTTGGGCCGGCTGCTCGACCACCAGGCGCCTGTGCTGGACACCGCTTGGTATTACGTCAATGTGTGCTTTCACTTTGCGTCGCTGTTGATGGGGTTCATCGTGTTTTTGACCATCATTTGGTTCACGAGTCGCTTGGCCCAAAACAGCGAAATCGTCGCCATGCTCGCCGGGGGCATGCCGTTCAAAAGGCTGTTCAGGCCCTACTTCTACGCCGCGGGATTGCTGGTGGCCTTGGCGTTGATGCTCGGTCACTGGATTGTGCCTCGTGCGAATGAACAGAAGCTCGCTTTCGAGGAAAGCTTCGTGAACACTTCCGTGCACGTCAAAGACCGAAACCTGTATCGCGAAGTGGCCCCGGGAACCATTGTCTATTTCCGAAGCGTCAATTACGGCCGTGGCACAGGCTACAAGCTGCAACTGGAACAGTGGCAAGGAGACACTCTGACGCAGCGCATCTTGGCGGCCAAGGCGACCTACATCCCGCAGGACAGCCTTTGGCGGTTGGTCAATGTGGGCATCCGCGACTACAAGGAGGGCGGACGTCAACACCACCGGTTTTTGTCGCGCCTGGACACGGCCTTGGTGATGAAGGTGGACGACTTTGCGGAACGGAACGAGGTGGTCGCCACGATGCCCACGTCGGAATTGCGTCAATACATCGCGGAGGTGCAACAACGTGGTGCAGACACTGCCAACCTCGAATTGACCCTGCACAGCAGGACGGCGAATGCGGCGGCCATCTTGGTCTTGACGCTGATCGGCGTGTCGATTGCGGCCCGCCGGTTGCGCGGGGGGACAGGCCTGCACTTGTTTGCCGCCGTGCTCATTGGATTCACCTATGTCTTCGCCTCCAAGGTGATTTCGGTCTGGGCTGCGTCCGTGGGGCTCCCACCGTGGTTTCCGCTGAGTGAATCTGGATTGAGGCTTGTGGCGGCGTGGATTCCCAATGCGTTGTTCGCCGCCTTGGGAGGGTGGCTCTATGTCAAGGCGCCCAAGTGACGTACGGTTCGATCACCACGGACGAGATGTTATTAGTCTATTTCATCTGGGCTGACCACGAGGAAGGCGATGAAGATTTCGTGTTCGGGACCGTCGAGGAGGAGGAGCCTGCAGGCGTCATTGCACCTCTTTTGTCAGATGGCCGACTGAAGGTCCATCCCAACCCCGTGCGCGAGGGCTCCGAAGTCACATGGTCTGGTCAGGGCAAAGCCCAGGCCGTGTTGCGGGCCTTGGGTGGAGGTGTGGTGTGGACGGGCACGCTCGAGCCGGGCATTCAAGTGGCCCCTTGGTCACATCTGCCCGCAGGGACGTACTTGCTTTCCGCACACGAAGGGAAGGAAGGGCGCGCGACTCTGGCCTTCCAGGGGTGCATTGAGTGCCTTTGAAGCGCCTCAAAAATCGCTGCGAATGGGCCCGCAAAAGTGGGCCTGGGTGAGGCGCGCAGCCTCGCGGGCGATGCCTTCACGCTCAAACAGCCCAAACACCGTGGACCCGCTGCCGGTCATCTGCGCGTGTGCCGCACCGGCCTCAGCCAAGGCGTCGATCAAGCGCCCAATTTGCGGGTGTCTTTGACGCGCCCCCACTTCGAAGTCGTTCTGAATGACGTCGCACCACGCGGTGACGGGTGTGGTGGCAAGGGCATTCCAGTCCGTGGAACGGGGAGTGGGCGTCACATACCCAAATGCCTCCGCAGTGCTGATGTGGATGCCCGGGTTGGCCACGACCACCCAATACCCTCGTAAGGGGAGGTCGCCTTGCAAAGGCGTCACTATTTCGCCTCGTCCGCGCACAAGTGCGGGCGCGTCTTGGACGAAGAAGGGGCAATCGCTGCCCAATTCGGCCGCATGCGCCATCAGGGCATCGTGGCTCAGTCCAAGGTTGCAAACTTCATTGAGCGCGCGAAGGGTGTAGGTGCCGTCCGCACTTCCTCCGCCCACACCGCCGCCCATGGGGAGCACTTTGTGCAGGTGAATGGACACGCCGGGCAAGTCAAACGCTTCTGCCAACCGTTTGTGGGCCCGTGTCACGAGGTTGTTGACGGTGTCTCCAGGAATCGCGAGTCCGGTCCATTCAAAACGGGCTTGCCCTTGAGGCACCTCCTCATCAAGGATCACTTCCAAGATGTCTGACCAGCCAATGGGAAGGAACACGCTTTCCAAGTCGTGGAAACCGTCGTCTCGTTTTCCGGTGATGTGGAGACCGAGGTTGAGTTTGGCTGGGGGAAAGAAGACCATGGGTCAGTCCATGTAGCCAAAGCGCTTGAGCTTGCGCTCGTCGTCACGCCAGTTTTTGTCGACCCGCACATACAAATCGAGGAACACCTTCTTGCCGAGGAAGGCCTCGATGTCCTTCCTCGCGTCCATGCCCACGCGCTTGATCATGCGGCCTTGGGCCCCGACGACAATGTGCTTTTGGGATTCGCGTGCCACGTGAATTTCTGCCCGGATGCGGGTGATCTCTGGGCTGTCTTCATACCCTTCGACCACGACTTCACAGCTGTACGGAATCTCTTGTTTGTAGTGCGTGAGGATCTTCTCGCGGACGATTTCAGACACGAAGAAGCGCATGGGCTTGTCGGTCAATTCGTCCTTGGGGAAGAAGGGGGGACTCTCCGGCAACTGCCCCACGATGCGCTCGAGCAGGGTGTCCACGTTGAAGTTGTGCAACGCACTGATGGGCACGATGGAAGCACGAGGCAACTTGGAGGCCCACTCGTCGAGCTTGGCTTCAACGGCGGTTTGGTCTGTGGCGAGGTCAATCTTGTTGACCAGCACAAACGTGGGCACGTCCATCGCCGCTATTTTTTCAAGCGTTTCAGGATGGGCCATCCCGCGTTCATTCACGTCGGTCACCACCAGCAGCACGTCCGCATCCTGCAAGGCGGTCTTGACAAATTTCATCATGCCCTCCTGCAACTTGTAAGCGGGGTCGAGAACACCAGGTGTGTCGCTGTAGACAATCTGATAGGCGTCTTCGTTGACGATGCCCATGATGCGGTGACGCGTGGTTTGGGCCTTCGCATTAATGATGCTCAAACGTTCCCCCACCAAACGGTTCATCAACGTGCTTTTGCCCACGTTGGGGGAGCCCACAATGTTGACGAAGCCGGCGCGGTGGCCGTCTTGCAAAGCAGGAGTTGGAAGGGATTGATTGTCAGGCACCGTCGGTGGATTGAGGCTTCAAAGGTACGTTTTCGCTTGCGAAAGCGCGTCGAGAAGTTTGCGTGAGCCAAAACCTTGTGTACATTTGCCCTCCGCTGTTTGCAAGGTCATGACTTGCTCCCAGCAACAGCGGAACCCACATCGCGGGGTGGAGCAGTTGGTAGCTCGTCGGGCTCATAACCCGAAGGTCGCAGGTTCAAGTCCTGTCCCCGCTACTACAAGCCCGATGCACTCTCGTGCATCGGGCTTTTCATTTGCGCCCAAGCCCATTGAAATGCACCGGCTGTTTCAAGTTTTGGGACACTGGCAGCGGAACATCCTCGCCCGAAGGACCGCACCCTCCTGAAAATCTGAGGGGACGCCTACCTTCGTGGCATGCATTCACGTTGGATTTGGCTGGCAGGATTGGTGTGTTTGGGCGGATTCTTTCTCAAGACGGAAGTCGTGCCCGTGGCGGATGGCGATGTAGAACAGACCTCTGCGCCTCAAGGGAAACTCGCGCCCAACCTTTGGCAGGAATGGAAATGGAGTTTTCCAGATGCCACGTGGAATCCGGAGGATGCCGATGCGGCAGAGCGAGAGGCACGTCTTCACAATGCCCAAAACCAACAGCGCGTGATTGAGGGGACGTGGACGCAGCACGGGCCTTTGAATCTGAGCGGACGCATCAACGCGATTCATCAGGGAGACAATCCGCTGCAGCCTGCGATGTACGCCGGGGCTGCGGCAGGCGGGCTTTGGCGTTCGAACAACAACGGGGCCTCATGGGAGCCCATCACCGAGTCCTTTGAGCACATGGCCATTGGCACCATGGCCTTTCACCCGCTCACGCCGGAAATCATGTATGCGGGCACAGGCGACCCCCAAATCAGCGGTCATCCGCGCATCGGAGCAGGGGCATTCAAATCTCTTGACGGCGGTGATACGTGGACTTCGATTGGGTTGGAAGACACCCGCATTGTGAGTCGCATTGAGCTCGATCCGTTTGACCCCAATGTGGTGTTTGCAGCCACCATGGGCAACCCGAGCATGCCCGGACCTGACCGCGGGTTGTACCGAAGCCAAGATGCCGGTGCCACGTGGGAGCAAGTCCTCTTTGTGGGTGATTCCGTGGGCATCAACGACGTGCGCATTTCGAGCGTGACGGGTGCCATTTTGGCGACGTCTTGGCATCGCATCCGCACGAGCACGACAAGCGACCTCGTGAGTCCCGACAACCAGGTGTACAGAAGCTTGGACGGTGGCGACACGTGGGAGCTCCTCCCGAGTCCATGGGGCGAGGGCGAGCGTTGCCGCATTGGCATCGACGAGTCGCAAGGGCGCTTTGTTATCAACCCTGTGGGCGCGGATTTGCAATTCAGCAACCTGTATCGCTCGGGCGACGATGGGGCGACCTGGCTGCCCATTGTGCCGGAAGGCGCCATGCCGGAGGGGGTCCTTGGGGGATTTGGGTGGTACTTCTCCAAGGTGCGTATGAACCCTTGGGATTTCGACGACATCAGCGTATTGGGTGTCGAGCTTTGGAACAGCCTTGATGGTGGAGAAACTTGGGAGCGAATGGGGCCAGAGTGGTGGACATATGAGGTCCATGCGGACAAGCATGATCTCCAGTGGGTGGGGCCCAATGAACTGATTTTGGCGACCGACGGTGGGGCATATCGAACCCCAGACCATGGCGAGACGTGGCAAGACATCGAGGCGCTGCCCATTGGCCAGTTCTATCATGTGACCCACATTCCTTGGGCACCCGGATGGTACACTGCGGGAGCACAGGACAATGGCACCTCCACGGGCAATGCCTCCGTGGCGGCCAACTGGACGCGGGACCGCGGTGGAGATGGTTTCACCGCGTTGTACCATCCTGAGGACCCTTTCCTCAGGGTCGCAACGGTGCAGTACGCCAACTTCGCTTATAGCATCTCGGCATGGGACGAAGAGCCTGAGTGGAACGACTTCACCTTTGGCTTGGTTCCCGAGGACCGCGAGCCGTGGGATGCTCCCATCCTGTTTCACCCTGCTGAGCCCGACGTGGCGTGGTGTGCCACGGAGCGTGTGTACCGCATGGAGGATGCGCCGTTTGGGGAATGGGAGCCGGTGAGTGAGGACTTGACGTTGGGGGTGAATCCAGGGCTGAGTTTTCGGGTGGTGACGTCCTTGTCAGGAAGCCCCTTTGACGCCAACACGGTGGCTGCGGGAACTTCTGACGGACAGGTGTGGTACACGACCAACGCCGGCGGGGACTGGACGCTGATGGTCGACGACCTGCCTCAACGTCAAGTGACCGACATCGCCTTCGATCCCTTCCATGCCGATTCCATCACGGTCACATTGAATGGCTACAAGGATGCGGTGTACACGCCCCACGTGTTCAGGGCTTCCTTGGGAGGCGTATGGCAGGATGTGACGGGCGACTTGCCGGATCATCCGGCCAACGATTGGCGCGCTTTGAACGACAGCACGTGGGTCTTGGCCACCGATTTTGGGGTGTACCACACCACCAATTGGGGACAGCATTGGGAGCGTGTGGGTGACATGCCCTTCATTCCGGTGTTTGAACTCGACGTGGACACTGCGGCCTCTCAGTTGGTGGCAGCCACCTTCGCGCGAAGCATTCAGACGTTTCCTCTTGACAGCCTCTTACCGGAACCCACGTTCGTTGAGCCGGTGGACACCAACGTCATTGCCGTGGGTGAATTCGTCTCGCCTGGGGCTTCTTGCCTCCGGTTGTTGGGACATCCTTTTGAGAACCGTGGAAGGGCACAATTGGATCCCTCTTGGCAGGGCGCAACGTGGTCGGTGCACGACCTGAACGGAAAGACCATGGCCACAGGCGTGGTCTCTGGCACCACACTCGAGTGGGGCATGCAGGGTTGGCCTTCAGGCGCTTACGTGATGCAGCTCGGGCCGCTGCGTGGAGCGCCATGTGCCGCGCGTTTTGTCAAAGCCGAGACGCGCTGATAGCTGTCCTGACGGACAACTTGCCTTCGACCACCAGAAAACGCATTTAGTAGGGGCAGGGGGCGCCCACGCTGCTCAGCAATACGAGAAGGTCCCCAATGCCCACGGTACCGTCGCCGTCCGCGTCGCCATCGCAGTTGCTCGTGCACCCAAAGGACGTCAGCATGTTCAGCAAATCTTCGACCTCCACGAAGTAGTTGCCATTCAAGTCTGCCGGACATGAAGGTTCGGGAAACACGGTGCACGTCGATGCCTTGGTGGTGATTTCAAGCACCTCTCCAGGGGTCAGTTCTCGGCCGGCGAGTCCAGGATGGGCCGCCGCATATCGCTCGGCCCGGAACACCGCGTTTTCAGGGGCTGGGGCACCTTGCGTCGCAGCACCAAACACCCCGATGGGGTTGCGGTAATTCCAAACCACATCTTGGTTTTCGTCAATTTCTCGGATGTCTCCACTGGCTCCTTCTGTGATCAGGATGTTGCCGTTGGGAAGTTGTTGCGCGCCGGAGGTGTTCTGAGAGAAAAACTCGGCGTCGAGGACGGTGGGGTAACGCCAATCCGTCATTTCGGGACCCCACGGACCTTCTGAGGTCAGGGAATAGGTCCCACCGGCATTCAAGGGTGGCGTGAGGATTTCTACTGTGCTGTAAAATCCGTCGGGTCGTTCGTTGCCATTCGAAAACACCATCACACGTCCGTCCTGAATCCAACGGGCGTCGTGTTGGCTGTGAAGCATGCGGTCGTCGGCGGTTCCACGTCCGTAAGCCTCAGGGTTGCCCCAGCGGTACAGAAGGTGTCCCTGGAAGGTGTGGGTCAAATCGCTTGGCGTGCTGTGGTCAATGATCCAAAGCTCATTGAAGTCGCGGGAGCTCACCATGATTTGGTCCAACCCTTCATGATAGGCAATGGAGTTGGAGTGCAACCAATCCTTGTCATTCGCCGTGGCTTGGTAGTTGACATCCAACTGACGCGGGTGGTCTTGCGGGTCCCCGTAGTTGGGCAACGAAGGGTCAAAATCTTGGATGAGGTGATGGATGGACTCCCACTCCCACACCATGTTTCCCCCCGAGGTGCCTTGCGGTTCAATCTCCACAATGGACATGCTCCACACCACCTCTGCCGTTTTCTCGGGATCACGGCCTTTGGCAATCCAACTGCTTGCCGGGTAAGCTTTCCAAACCAGTGCCAGCACGTTGCCGTTGGGCAGCATCGCGATGTCGTGGTGTTGGCATTGCGTGGGGGAGGAGATGAGGTAGCTCCAAGTGAGGTTGCCTTCCCAATCGAACCGTTCAATGATGCCTCCGGTTCCGCCGGTGCCGAAGTTGGGGTTGTTGGTGCGCCCGGCACGAATCAAGTTTCCGTCGTCCAACAAATACGCCATCATGCCCGCCTTGTATTCACTCGTCCAGCGGTTGACCTCTTCTCCGCAGTTGTTGACGAGGTAAGTGTTTGTGGACGACGTGACAGGCAACAACGTGTATCCGTCGTACGATTGCTCACTCTGGAACACCACACCCACGGTCGGGGCTTGGCCATGGGCGACCACGCCCAAGAACAGGACGGCAACGAGTGCGACGATTTGGAGCAAACGGTTTTTCATTCAGACAGGGTCTTGGAGAAACAACCGCCACCAACCCCAAAAGTTGCATGGTTACATAAGCGTAACCTGAGTCCATACCGCCCCTGAGTCTCTCTCGCTCAGCCCTTGTGCAGGCCGCACTCTTTGGAGGACTGCTCCCACCACCAACGACCGGCGCGGGGGTGCTCGCCTTGGAGGACGGCACGGGTGCAGGGGGCGCAGCCGATGGACGGGAAGCCCTTGCGATGCAGGGAGTTGGTGGGGACGCCGTGGGAGTTGATGTACGTGTCCAATTCGGCGTCGGTCCAGTCCACAATCGGGTTGAGCTTGATGAGTCCGGTCATGCCGTCGCGTTCGAGGCGGGGCAAAGAGGCGCGGTTGTCGCTTTGGGCTGCGCGCAACCCCGTGACCCAGACAGCGGCGCCTTCCAAGGCGCGCTTCAGCGGATCGATTTTGCGGATGCGGCAGCAGGTTTTGCGGGCGTCGATGCTCCGGAAAATGGACGACATGCCTTGCTCGTTCACAAATTCCTCCAAGGATGCGGTGTCGGGAAAGAAGGACACTAGGTCGAGGTTGCGGTACTTGCTTCGGGTGCGGTCGATGAGGTCGTATGTCTCGGGGAAGAGCCGGCCGGTGTCCAAGGTGACGAGCCGAACAGGCAGGTCATGTTGGGCAATGAGGTCGGTCAACGCCTGGTCCTCCAGCCCCAAAGAGGTCGTGAAAACGACTTGTTTTGGATACTGCTCGCAGAGCTGGCGCAATGCCGAGACGGCATCGGTGCTGACGAGGTGAGGCAACGTTGACATATCCCGAAGATACGTCCCTGACTTTTAATTCCTACCTATCCGATGGGAAAAAGAACTTTCGGAACGCATTAAGCGGAAGCAGCGGCACCTTCTGGATGCACGGCCAGGTCTGACAACGTGCGCTGCTCGAGCACGGCCAAATTCGCGTCACGTACCTCGGCCATGAGCCGGTTCAGCCCGCACACAGCTTCGTTGCAATCGTGGCAGCGCTCGTAGAAGTGAAGGCTGACGCAGGGGAGGGGTGCAATGGGGCCGTCGAGGATGCGAATGACTTGCGCAAGGGGCGTGTCATCGGGGTGCTTAAGGAGGTAGTATCCGCCGCCTTTGCCCTTCTTGGAACCCAGGATGCCCCCGCGTTTGAGGTCGAGCAAAATGGTCTCCAAAAACTTGGTGCTCATCGGGTGGATTTGGACCATGTTACTGATGGAAGTCGGGGCGTCAAAGGCGGAAGATTCCGGGGCGTTCTGCTCGTTTCTTCGGGCCAAATCACGTCGGACCAGCGTGCTCAAAGCACGGAAGGCGTATTGCGCTTTTTTCGACAGCATGTTCCCAAGTTAGGGGTTGTTTGGCTTAATCCCCCTTTCTGGGTGGGTTTTCAGTTTTCGTGGCTTGAGCACCCTTTTCGTGCCCTGCAAGAGGCTCGTCTGCCTAGGCCACTTAAGGCCTTGAAATCCTCTTCGTATCTTGGGGGACCTGACAACAAACACACATGAACGTTTTTGCACGCACACTGATTGGTTTGGGGTGGATGACCATTGGCGTTTCCGCTCTGGCGCAGCAACACACGGTGGCCCACCAATGGAACGAACAAATCCTTGAGGCCATTCGCAACGATTTTGCGCGTCCCACGGTGCACGCCCGCAATCTGTACCACGCATCGATTTTGATGTACGACAGCTGGGCCGCCTTCGATACGACGCAGTCTCAAACGATTTTCCTGGGGCAAGAATTTGACGGATACCTCTGCCCGTTCGAAGAAGCCGCGTTGGAGATCCCCGCGGACCTCGAGGCGCGAAAGGAGGCGCAGGAAATCGCCATGAGCTACGCGTCGTACCGTCTGATTCGTCATCGCTACCAGGCCAGTCCTCAAGCGGAGTCGACCATGGCCAACATCTACGTGCAGATGATCATCCAGGAGTTGGACACGTCGTTCACCTCCACCGATTACGCCACCCACGGGGCGCCTGCGCTTGGCAACTACCTCGCCGAACAGCTCATCTCCTACGGGATGACCGACGGCTCCAACGAAGCCAACGATTACGCCAACACCTGCTACGAGCAGCTTGAGCCCAACATCCTCCCGGAAGTGCCCGGCACCAATGGGTTGGTGGATCCCAACCGCTGGCAGGCGGTGGAGCTCAGCTTCGCCATTGACCAAAGCGGCGAGCTTCTCACCGAAACGCCGCCCTTCCTAGGTCCCCAATGGGGTGAGGTGACGGGATTCGCGTTGCGTGATTCCAACCTGACCCAAGCGGAACGGGACGGGTGCACGTACAATTTGTGGCACGATCCGGGAGCGCCTGTGTACCTGGACACCAATGTCTTCTCAGGGTTTGACGATGCTTGGAAGTGGAACCACGGCATGGTGTTGCGCTGGAGCGAGCACTTGTCGCCCGACGACGGGGTCATGTGGGACATCGGTCCCGGCTCCTTGAAGTACGATGGAAGCCTTCCAGTTTCTAACAACTTGGACTCTTTTTACGAGTGGGAGAACGGCGGCTTGACGGCCTGGTACGACGAGAACGGCAACTTTGGCGGGCAAGGCCATGAGGTGAACCCCTTCACGGGAGCGCCTTACGAGGTGAACATGGTGCCACGCGGCGACTACGCCCGGGTGATTGCGGAATTTTGGGCCGACGGTCCAGACTCGGAGACGCCCCCAGGGCACTGGTACACGCTCTTGAACGAGTTCATTTTGGACGGCCAAGCCGGTCAGCACCGCTGGCGCGGACAGGGGCCCATCATTCCCGACTTGGAATTTGACGTGAAGTCCTACCTCGCCTTGGGCGGGGCGATGCACGATTGCGCCATTGCAGCGTGGAGTGCCAAAGGTTACTACGATTACTCGCGCCCCGTTTCAGCCATCCGATACATGGCGGAGCACGGCCAGAGCAGCGACCCTTCGCTCCCCAACTACCATCCTGCGGGACTGCCTCTTATCCCGGGCTTCATCGAGATGGTGGACGACGCAGATCCATTGAACTTTTTCGCGGGAGAAGACCAAACGGGCAAAGTGAAGGTGCGATGCTGGAAGGGGCCCGATTACATTGAGGTTCCCCTCATCGACGAAGCGGGTGTGGATTGGATCATGGCCGACCGATGGTGGCCCTACCAGCGTCCAAGCTTTGTGACCCCACCATTTGCGGGTTACGTCAGTGGACACAGCACGTATTCACGTGCCGCAGCCGAGCTTCTTGAATTGCTGACGGGTTCGGAATATTGGCCAGGAGGACTGGCTGAGTGGAGTGCTCCCATGAATACGTTTTTGGTGTTCGAGGAGGGGCCAAGCATGACTTTCAACTTGCAGTGGGCCACCTTCATGGATGCCTCCAATGAAAGTGCATTGAGTCGCATGTGGGGCGGAATTCACCCACCCATTGACGACGCCCCTGGCCGACGCATTGGCAAGCGCGTGGGACGGAACGCCTTCCATTATGCGGAGACTATCGTCTTTCCGCAGTGGGCGCAGGAGTTTGGCGGGAACGGATTCTTGCCATCGGGTGATTGTGAAGGCGATTTCAACGGAGATGGGGCGCGCGGCTCAGGGGACTTGATCTTGTTCCTGACGGCCTTTGGGCTCGGATGGACTGGTCCTTACGATTTGGACAACTCCGCGGCCATCGACACCCCCGACCTGCTGACCTTCCTGCAATTGTGGGACAGCACGTGTGAGTGATTGTCACAAGCCTGTGCACCACGTGTTTGAGCGCGCCTCGTGCACAATGGAGAACGGAACAACTTTGGAAGGGCTACGCACATTCAAACAGGGATTGCGTGATTTTTGAACCATGGACAATCGCAACACCTCGTTGATGCCCTTCTCTGAGGTTTTTCTGTGGCTCGAATTCTTGTTGGGGCAGGGTCAAGGTGTGGCGAATACCATAAACTCCCCAACATTGAAACCTCAAGAAATTCACTGATATGAACAACAATTCAACCCCTTTGTGGCAGACCGGAGCATTTGTATGCACCTTGATTTTGGCCAGCTGCGGTGGTGCGGAAACCGAACAAGCCCCTAGACAAGAGCCCGAAGCCCCAACCTTGGAACAGGCGATTGCCGAACGTGGAGAGCCTTGCAACTGCGTGGCTGAAAACCAAGAAGCCATGGCGGGCTTGCTTGAATCCTTGAAGAGCACCGAGCAAGTGACGGCCCAAGAGATCAACCTTCAGATCGCACAGATGATGTTGCCTTGCATGAAGCCGACAGGGAATTTGGATCTCGACCGCGAGTACTCACGGGCGATGGGACAATGCGAAGGCTTTGCCGCATTGACGGACGTCATGACCGAAGTGAAGGAAGAAGTGCAAGCTCGTGTCATCCAAGAAGCGGAAAAAGAGCGGGCCACCGACCTCGATGGCGTCAAAGGCGCCAACGCCGTGTTGAACAAGCTGAAGGAATCCTGATCAACGGATTCTAACCGTCGCGGTCATTCCGCGTCTTCGAGGCCGAGTCGTTTGAGCACCGCTTGAACCTCGGCCTCGGTCTTTGTCAGACGTTGCTGGCAGAAGTCAAGGAGGGCACTGGCCCGTTGCAGCTTGGACGTCAGCGCATCGATGCCCAGTTCGCTGCCCTGCATTTGCTGCAAGATTTCTTGCAGTTCACGCACGGCATCGTCGTAAGACGTGTTCTCAGGGAGGGGGGCATCACTCATCAGAAGGCGAATTTACGCGGGTCACGGTCACGTCCGCGCTGCCGCGGTGGAATTGCAAGGAAAGGGTGTCGTTGACGGCGAGCGCCTCGGCATCTCGGATGGCCTGGCCGTCTTTGCGGGCCACCGCGAACCCACGGGCCAAGGTGTTCTCCGGCTGAAGGGTGTGCACGGTGGTGGCCAAATGCTTGATGTGCTGCAGTTGTTGTGCCAGGGCCTGTTGTGCCTGCACTGCCAATTGTTCTCGGGCATGGGCCAACCGCACCCCCTCCGCAGCAAGCAACTGGCGGGGTTGAAGCACGAGCGTTTGCAGGTCCTTCGCCATCCGCGTGCGTTCCCACGCCAAACGGTGTTGGGCACGTTGTCCCACGGCCAAGCCCCACTCTGCTAAGTGGGAGCGCTCTGTCACGAGTCGGTCGACGAGGTCGTCGGCCACAGCCGTGGGCGTTTTGAAGTGCTTGTGGGCCACCAAATCGGCCACGCACAAATCGGTTTCGTGGCCGATGCCCGTGAACACGGGAAGGGTGGACTGGGAAATGGCGAGACACAGGTCCAGGTCGTTGAAGGCGTCGAGGTCCAAGGCGGATCCACCACCCCGAACCATGACGACCACGTCGGGTTGCCAAGCCTGCGCGCGAGACAGCGCATCGATTAGGGTTGGTGGGGCGTCTTTGCCTTGCACAGTGGCTGCAAACACCTCCACGTCAAAGCCCACGCCCCATTCGTTGCGCAACAGGTGCATCCCAAAATCTCGAAAGCCAGAGGTCCCAGGAGAGCCAATCAGGGCCACGCGCTGCATCAAGCGCGGCAGGGGGAGGCTGCGATTCAGTTCGAAGGTGCCCTGGGCTTTCAGAGTCGCGATGGTCGCTTGCTTTCGCCGTTCTACTTCGCCAATCATGGCCGACACGTCGATCTCCTCAATCACGAGGCTTACTCCGTAGACAGGGTGGTAATTCACTTTGCCACGAAACACGATTTCCGTACCGCGTGCAAGGATTTGGTCTGCAGCCTCTCCCAAGGCTTCGCGCACCACGGCGAGCTGACCCTTCCACAGGGTGCCGCGCATCACCGCCAGGCGCTGTCCGAGGTGCTCTTCGACGAGTTCCAGGTAAACGTGGCCAGAAGGGCTTGTCGACAGCTTGGCGATTTCCGCCTTGAACCACAGGTCTCTGCCATGCGTGACCTGCTCAAGCGTGCGTTTGAGGCTCTTCCCAAGTTGAGAGAGCGTGTAGATTTTTTTGTCTGAGTACTCGTTCAACGCCCGGCGAGCTTCCAAGTCTGACGCTGGCCGCGGTCCGTCACATAGACCGCCACGTTCATGGCTTGCGCAGGCCAGTCGAGTTGTTGTCCGGCGTTGGCGTCGCACGCTTCAAGCACACGGCCGGAGAGGTCGGATACGACCAAGCGACCTGTTTCTGGGGCTGTCCAAGTCCACATTTCTCCGAGGGGCAGTGGACGGGCCCAGTCTGTAGCCGGAGCCATGGCCAAGCCGTCGGTGCCTGAAGTGTCGCCCACTTCCGGCAGGGACAAGGTTGCGGGAATGGAGCCGTCTCCGTTGGTCGAGCCGTTGCCGTTGCTCTCCATCGCACTCATGTAGAAATCGGCATTTCCGGATCCCGCAGCGGGGGCGGTCCAATTGACTTCAAACACGTTGGATGCACTGGAGAAGTTGTGCTCCACGATGTGACGTCCGTCCACGTTTTCGAGTTGGGCGTTGCCTGAAGGGGCACTGAATGTTCCGGCATTGGAGCCATCGGCCAAAACAACCGTGCTCTGCATGCCATAGACGGAGGCGGCGTCTCCTCCTGCGATGACCATGCGAACCAAGTACTCCTGTCCAGGCGTGTAGGCCGTGGCGGCTTCTTGGGTTACCGCATCCACGACTTCGAAAGAAGCGCTGGCCGAAGTCGAACCGTTGTGACAGACCGTGCAATCCGGATCGGAGCCGGGGGCGCCGGTGCGGTCGCGATTTTGGGCTTCAGCAACACCTTGAGAGGAGGACAATAAACCCAGTAGGGCAGCCGAGACAGCGAAAACGAGGAACGTGGGTCGCTTCATAAGGTGAAGTTCGGAAGAATCTTTGAATCTTTCCCTTGTATCTTCACATAACGAACGAGTCGCATTGGATTCTCCTATCACATATACGCAGAACGACGTCGAGCGCAGGTATCAACAGTCCTTGGAGGACTTGAATTACGCCCGCTCGATCCAGTCCATGATGGCGCCCACCGCGGCCCAATTGGACGCGCTCTTTCCGCAGTGTATGATGTACGACAGGCCCATGGACAAGCTGAGTGGGGATTTTCTGTTTGTCGCTGAGAAAGACCAAATGGCGTACCTCGCCGCCTGCGACTGCACTGGGCACGGAATGAGCGCGGCACTGATGACGGTGCTTGCCCGCGAAAAGCTGTGGCAGGCCGTGAGCAAAGCGTCCGGGCCCGCGCACCTGTTGACACGCCTTGATGAAAAGTTTCGTGCTGCCATGATGAATGGGGACACGCACGCCATGCGGGCTGTGGGGATGGGTCTGGATTTGGCGGTCATTGCCTACCAGCCGGCCCAACAGCAACTCCGCTTCGCAGGGGCCAAACGCCCGCTGTGGATTGTGCGCAACGGCAAGCTCCTCGAATTCAAAGGGACGTCTCGGTCCATCGGCGGCGCCTACTGGAGGCAGCAGCCCTTTGTGGAAACCACCTTGCAGATGCGTCCAGGCGATTCGGTCTTCATGTTCTCGGACGGGGTGTCCGACCAGTTTGGCGGCCCCTACGACCGCAAACTGAAGCTCAAAGGCCTGCGTACACTGATTTTGCTGCTCGCAGAGATGCCCCCCGCGGACCAGCACGAATTCATCAAGACGTGGTTGACGTCTTGGCAAGGAGAGTCGCCGGCGACCGACGACCAGTTGCTGCTTTCCTTCCGGGTTCCGACCTTGGAGGAATGAAGAAAGCTCTTCCCTTGTTTTTGGCCGCGGTTGTGGCAGGTGCCGTTGTGGCGTGGTCGATGTACAACAAACCGCACAAGGACTACGCGCAAGAAGAGGTGGCCCAAACATGGCGCGCCGAAGACCTGGTCGCAGCGTTCGCGGAAGCTCCGGACGACATGCAAGCCCAATGGCAGGAGAAGGTGGTTGAGGTCACAGGGACGGTGCGGTCGTCTTCGATGCAGGGCGTGGTGCTGAATCCAGGGGTGGTGGCCACCTACGACGAGGGGCACGCCCCAGAGGTCGCGCCCACGGGACGGGTGACACTCAAGGGACGACTTGTGGGCTTTGACGACCTGTTTGGGGAGGTGCGCATCGACCACGTGCGTCTCTCGAATTGACAGTGGCGACCCATGGCATTGACAATTTCTTGACATCGGAGCGCGACTGCCTTCGCAAGTTTGCGGCATGAATCCTGTCCAATCTTGGGGAGCCGTTGCCGTATTCGCGACGACTGTCTTGATGTCCTGCACAGAAACGCCTGCCGTGAACATGAATCCATGGAACCCTCGACTTGCCGAGACGACCGCGAAGTTGTTGAAAGACACCGCGTCTGTGGCTGAGGAACGCAAGTCCGAACTCAATGCCTTGGCCCAATGGACCGCTGAATCGCTCGACGAGCAAGGTCATGCCGACTTGATTTTCATTTGCACGCACAACAGCCGGCGCAGCCATTTGTCCCAGGTTTGGGCGCAGGTGGGTGCGGACGTCGCAGGGGTGAAGGGCATTCGGACGTTCAGTGGCGGGACGGAAGCCACGGCGTGCAATCCAAGGACCGTGGCGGCCATGCAACGGGCCGGCTTCGAAGTTGCGCAGCAGGACACCGTGCATGGCGAGACCAACCCCACCTATCTGGTCTCCACGGGGGTGTCGGACATGGCTTGCTTCAGCAAGAAATACGGGGACGAGCCCAACCCAAGTGAAGGGTTTGGGGCGGTCATGACGTGCAGCAGTGCGGACCGCGGTTGTCCACTCGTTTACGGCGCGGACGCCCGCTTCGCCATTCCCTACGTCGACCCCAAGGTCAGCGACGGCACGGCTGCGGAGGCGGCGACCTACGATGCCCGGCTCGAACAAATCGGGACCGAGATGCTCTATCTGATGGGGCAAGTGGCGGCGCGGGTCACGCGCTGAACAACACCCACACGTACACGGTGCTGAAGGCCGTCAAAAACAGGAGGCCGAGCCAAGCCCAAGCTTGGAGGGCGCGGCCGGGCTTGGCTTCGGCCGGAAAATCGTCCCGGGTGACCAGCCGCAGGTTCCAAAACGCGATCACCGGGGCCACCAAAAACGACAAGGTGGTGGCCAAATCGACCAGGGTTTTGAGCTGACCTCGGAAAGCCAACACGACGATCAGGCCTCCGAGGGCGACCAGAACCAAGGCGAGGCGATGCCGCATGGGATTGCGGTCGGTTTGGGTGGCAACGGCCCACGCCCGGTCCAGGCTTCGGGCATACCCGTCCATCACGGTGATGCACGTGCTGAACATGGCGCTGAAGGCGGCTGCGCCCATGATCGGTGCGCTCCAATCTCCCATGGCCCGGGCATACAGGGAGACGATACCCGAGGCGAAGGCGGCACTTCCGTCCGGCAACGTCGAGTCTGTGCGGTGGAGCAGGAGGGTTCCCAAGATCAGAAACCCGAGGGCGAGCACCACGGAAATGGCGTAGCCTGCATTGAATTCCGTCAGGGTTTCCTTCAGTGTGGGCTTGTATCCTGAAGTTCGAATGCGCTCAAGGGTCCAAAAGCTGTTCCACGTGCTCAAATCCACGGCCGAGGGCATCCAGCCCATGAGCGCAATGACAAAAGCGATCCCTGTGGGCGTGGTCCACGACCACGTTTCGGGAACGACGGTGGCAGGAGGTGGGGCGGACACCGTCAGGGCCACGGCCACCACGGTGGACACGAGCAGCACCGAGGCCAGCACTTTGATGACTTTGTCCAAGGCATTGAACTTTCCGAGCCACAGCAAGGCGATGCACGCCAGGAACAACCCCACCGTCACCTCCGACGTGAGAGAAGTTCCCATGCGCGCCGACACGCCGAGCAGGTTGTCCAAGAACGCACCCGTGACCATCCCGACCGCGGCCATGACGAAGAAGCACGTGCCTAAGGTCAAGCCGAGGTAGAGCCAGGACGCCCCGCGGCCGAAGGTTCGAAAGCCCTCGATGAGCGACTGGCCCGAGGCGGACGCATACCGGCTGCCAAACTCAAAGAAGGGATACTTGGCGGCGTTTGCCGCGAGGATTGCCCACAACAGTCCAAATCCCGCAAGCGCCCCCGCCCGCGTCGACTGCACCAAGTGCGAAACACCGATGCACGCGGAGGCGAACATGATGCCCGGTCCCAACACGCGCAACCACGACGCTTTGGTCGACATGTCAGTGTGGGAGTTTGTCGCCCTCCAGGGGGCTTTGGTCGCGACCTTCGAGCGCGTCCAGATGCCGGTAGGTCACGTACATTTTCCAGCCCACAATGGCCTTTTGGAGTCCGCTCAGGCGGGTCAAATCAGGCGACTTGTGGATGGATGGTAGCAGCACCTTGTTCAAGCGCGCAAGGAGGCCCCAGATGCTCATTCTCCGCCGGTTTTGGACGCCCCTTTGAACTGGTCTTCCTTGTACTTGAACAAGACGTTGAACGTAGTCAAACTGCCGTAAATCCTCGTGATGTACTGCTGCAAGTTGACCTTGTCCTCGTCGGACAATTTGTCTTGGGCGTTAATTTGCTGTTCCATGA
>NYSX01000078.1 GCA_002683345.1 Flavobacteriales bacterium | reverse complement strand
TGATACTGCTAAAAATAGTGATCCGACAAGAGGGCCAGCCCCAAAAAAGCCGAGAGGAGGACCGAACCAAGACGTTATCGCCATCACTAGAAATGAAGATTTGATCAATGAGGTTATC
This sequence comes from Flavobacteriales bacterium, assembly GCA_002683345.1. Lineage (GTDB taxonomy): Bacteria > Bacteroidota > Bacteroidia > Flavobacteriales_D > Sanyastnellaceae > UBA11663. The sequence continues at coordinate 5,561 of NYSX01000078.1, read as the reverse complement.
AGAGCCAAGAAATCACTGACCGAAATGAGAGAAAAATACGATAAAATGGTTGACCAAGCAGATGCAACACTTGATCGTGCCGCAAAGTTTGCCAGAAAGATGAATGGGACTGGTATTGTGCATAAACGTTTCAGAGGTGGTGTTGCTATGACGACAGATGATGATGAACAAGATATAGCCAAATTTATCCAACGTAGCTTGAAATGATTCATTTGCAGTGAATACATTCTTCAAATCAACACACACAACACAGAAACGCACACACCTCATGTGTAACATTGAGTCTTACACCTCCCATAAGGAGTATTCTTGGCATCATACAACTGATTTGCAAGAGCCATGATACTACAGCAGCAAACACCAACCCATGAGGTCGTGGGCATCTCCTTTGCGCCACTCTCTGCTGATGAGATGGCACGCCTGTCCGTAGTGGAAATAGACAACCACGAAACAAACGAACGGGCCGTAAAGGACAGGGGCGGCACACTCAACGACCCCGCCACAGGATGCACCTCCGACCCAACCTCTGTATGCCACACTTGCGGCGAAAAGGCAGCCGTCTGCCCCGGTCACTTTGGACACATACAGCTGGCTGCACCCGTGTTCAACCCCGTGTATGTGACACACATGCTGAAACTGCTGCGCTGCGTGTGTTGGGAGTGCGCCAAACCTCGATTCGAATGTGGGCCTGACGTCATCCATCGCTTGAAGGCCGTGCGTGTGCTACAGAACCGAACCAAGCTGGCACTGCAAATGTGCCGGTCCGCTCGCACATGCCCACACTGCGAGGCACCCCTCCCACGCTTCAGCATGAAGAAACGGGACGGGCTCAGGCTCAGCAGGCTTGGGTCCGCTGGCTTCGTGGCACCCGGCGACGTGCTGTCCCTCTTTCTGCGCGTGTCGCAGCCACACTGCGAAGCTCTTGGTGTGGTCAGGCCAGAACGCATGGTGCTGAGTGCCTTGCTCGTGCCCCCACCCTGCCTGCGCCCTCAGATGGAAAAGGACAACGGGGCCAGAGCCGAGGAAGCACTCACATTCAAGCTTGGGGATATCATCAAGGCCAATGCAGCCGTGTATCGCGAGCCTTCCGAACGCAACCACTCCGCCCTGCAATACTACGTGGCCGCATTCATGGAGTCGGAAGCACCCTGCCCCAAGAATGTAAACGTGACCATGCGTCGCAGCACCCCCGGTGTGTTGGACAGGGTGTCAGGCAAAGGGGGGTTTGTGCGTGGCAACATTGGAGGCAGCCGTGTGGATTTCAGTGCACGCAGTGTGGCAGAAAGCGACCCCAACCTTGCCGTGAATGAAGTGGGTGTGCCACAGCGCATTCTGTTCACTCAGTTCTTCACAGAGGTCGCCACACCCATCAGCATCGAGTGGCTGCAAAAGATGGTTGACAGAGGGCCAGACCACCCCCTTGGTGCACGCCACATACACAAATTCCCCACCTTTTTCGAGGTAGACCTCAAAAACTGTCCCTCGGAAAGCCCCTTTCGCAGGGTGCAGCTTGGGGATCGTGTGGAGCGCTACTACCGCCCCGGTGACTATGTGCACGTGAATAGACAGCCCACGCTGCACAAACCAAGCATTCAGGGCCAGAGGGTGCAGGCACACGGCGACAGCGTGTTCAAAGTCAACACAGCTGTGTGCACGGCATACAACCTTGACTTTGATGGCGACGAAATCAACCTGCACTTCCCACAGTGCCACGAAGCGATGGCAGAAGTGCGTGACTTGCTTGGGACTGCGTGTCAGATGGTCAGCACCACCAACTCCCGCCCCATCATCATGCCAATCCAAGACACGGTGCTTGGTTTTCATCTTCTCGTGGGCAACCCCAAGATACGGGACGGTCCGGCTGCAAGCATGATGATGACAGCAGGCGTGGATTTCGCACACACGTGTGAGCTGCGTTTCGAGATTCCGGGAGGGTCCAAGCAGCTGCCCCTCGAACTTGAGCCGCTGTGTCACAGCCTGAAATGGGAGGAAGGGGGTGTGCTGGCTCTCACTCTCAAAGATGAGCAAGATGTGGGCACAGTGCGTGTTGCTGTGCTACGGGCATTTCCCGGTGCAGAGCGTGTGTGGCGGGGTGCTGACCTGCTTGCCAGTCTGCTGCCACAGGGCATGACGGGTCGCTTTGGTGACCTCAACGTGCGTCAGGGACCCAACGGTGTGCGAACCGTTGAGGGTGTGGCAGACAAAGGTTCCCTAAGTGGGTCAGGCGGGCTTCTGCACCGCATTGTGTCTGTGCAGGGCCCACAGCGTGGCATGCAATTCATTTGGGAGGTGCAGCGCATGGCAGCCTCCTATCTGACACACCACGCTTTCAGCATTGGCCCACAGTCAATTGACGTGCCGCGTAGCATTCAAAGCGACGTCGACAATATCATCGCGATGGCGGCAGCCGACGTGGATGACCTGCTTTCAGATTGCCACGCAGGCCGCATGCCCAAGCTCCCGGGGCACGGTGTGGCCGAGTCCTTTGAAGCACTGTCCGTGCGAATTCTAAACAACTGCATCAATGCAGTGACCACCTCCGCTCGTGAAAAGGTGCCAGATGACAACGCACTGCGCACCGTGGTCAAAGCCAAGTCAAGGGCCAGCGAGGTGAACTTGGTGCAGAGCTGTGCCGCCCTGTTTCAGCAGAACATCAAGAATGGCAGGGCCCCGCTGGCTTGGGAGGGACGGGCCATGACCTGTTTCCCACGCTTCAGCAATGACCCCCGTGCTAGGGGCATGATTTCACACTCCTTCTCTGCCGGCCTGACTGGCCCTGAGTTTGTGATGGCCAGCATGGCAGGGCGTGTGGGCCTTGTGGATACGGCTGTGAACACGGGTTTCACTGGCTACGCGCAGCGTCGCCTGACCAAGGGTATGGAAAATGTGTCTGTCCGGTCTGATATGACTGTGCGAAACGAGCATGGCAGCGTCATCATGTTTAATTACGGTGGCAACTCATTTGACCCCTCATCAGAGTCTCGCCAACCCATTTGGTGTGCCAACCTGCCTTTGGAAGCAGCTGCAAAGCGCACAGCCGATCCTGCTGCATTCGAGCAAGCCGCACTGTCTACACCCAATCAGTGGTCCTTCCCACTGGCACTTCAGTCTCCCTCACACGAGGCCACCGAGCTTGGAGCTGCAAGGGCGTGGCTTTGCAATGCTTCAAGTGGCGTCCGCCCGTCTGAATACTTTGTGTCGGCTGTGAACATACCTTGGATTCTTGAATCAGGCACCATACCAAAGGGAGACAGCCCCTTCCATGTGCACGCACAGCGACGTGCCGCCTTTGTGCTGAGATGTAGGGAGTTTGTGCCTGACCTCACCACCAAGGATGCAAGTTTGGGAGGCGCAGGGGCCACCACGTTTGAGCTGCTGATCCTTCAAAACACCCTCTGGCCCAACGTGCGTGGCGTGTGCCCGGACGCGCTGTGGGAGGCGGCATGGGATGCCTTCAAGTGTGCACTCGTGACGCCGGGTGCCACCGTGGGTCTGTGGTCAGCCTTTGCCCTTGGTGAGCCTTCCACACAGCTCACGCTCAACACCTTTCACTCAAGCGGGCTTTCCACGGGCCAGAACTACGGCATCTCCCGCTTCAACGAGATCATCAACTGCAACAAGACCATTGGCTGCCCCACCACGTTTGTGTATCTTGAGCCGGGTGCAAATGCGGCAGACGTGTCACGCAAGATGACTCGTGTCACGCTCGGCGACGTGGCGGTGTCCGTGAGTCAGTGTGCGGGCCCACCACAGCAGGATCATGGGTGGATTGACGCATGGCTGATTGTGCATGATGGGGAGGGTGCCAACCACTTTCCGGACGTTCAGTCTGCTGAAGGCCTCAGCCACCGCTTGGCACTTCGAATCACATTCAAGGCTTCATCCCTTAAAGATGCCTTCCCGCAGGAAGGCCTTGCTGTGATCAGCAGGATTGCACCCGGCATGGGTGTCATGACGGTGGATGCCCATCCTGACGAACCTGACACGGCTGTAGCCTTGGTGTGGCTGCCACAGGGAGCTGACTTGGATGCTGCCCTGCGTGCTGAGCAAGACCTGCTTCGATCCCCTCTGGCTGGCATTACGGGCATTGGCAGCGTGTTGCCACAGAAAATGCCTCGCAAGGGGGCTTGCCCAAGGTCCGGTGCCACCAACGAGGAAGAAGTCGTGCTTGTGGCGGAAGGCACCAACATTCTTGACGTCATGGCCCTGCCCGGAGTGGATGCCACACGCACCTTCACAAACGACATCAAGACCATCGCCGCCGTGCTTGGCATTGAGGCTGCACGTGCTGCCATTGAACGCGAGGTGTCAGAGGTGCTCAGCCAGAACAATATATTTGTCAACCCCAAGCATGTGGCACTTGTGCCTGCCATGATCTGCCACAGCGGCTCTCTCGTGCCCCTTTCACGCTTTGGTATCAACAGGGGTGCCAACACCACCCTCCTGAAGGCTTCCTTCGAGGAAAGCAGTGAAATGTTCAGCGAGGCGGCCTTCCACGGCGTGGAGAACGGGCTGCTTGGCATCGCCGACGCCAACTTCTTTGGTCGCAGGGTCCCTGTGGGCACGGGAGCCACAGAAGTGGATTTGGACTACGAGCTCATGGAGGAATGGTGCGAAAATCCGGCGGTGGATGCCATTCTTGAATCCATCCTTGGTACGGAAGGCTGTCCCTGTGATGAGGCGGATGCAAGAATGCAGGCAGAGCCCAAATTCGAACTGGCTTCAACCACACACACATGCATACCAGACGAAGTTCTACAGTACCTTTCATAATGAATTCATTGTTTCAGATCGTATTATCATCCATCATATCGTCACTCATAGTGGCACGTCGCACAGACATGGCCGTGTTCACACGGAAAGGCAGGTCTTTGTCACGGAAAAGCACAAAGTCTTTGGCCTTTGGATGGTCCTTGTGTGCCTCGTGCCACAGGGCAATGGGGTTGTCCGGAGGCATAGAAGCCAAGATTCGGCGCACCTTGGCACTCTTATCACTCGAGGTGGTCTCAACGCTGTCTGGCTCAACGCCGCCACTTTTGTCAACCCACAAGTCAACGGAGCACCGCTTTGCCCAATCCACCACCTCATCTGCACTGTGAGGCCCACTGTCCCCTGAAAACATCCTCATTGGCATCGTGTCTGCGTGCTGTAGCACAAGCGCAACATCACTCTTCACCATCAGAATGCTCAGTGGTAGGTTCGGCAGCCTACAGCCCTCAAAGGGACCCCCAAAGTCGGCGTGCAACCTCCAATCACATCCAAGAGCGGACCTTGCACTCTTGCCCCCGCTCCAATACTGCACCCTAGTGCGAAGGGAAGGCTCCATCAGCCTCTCTCGCAGAAACCTCATCCTACAAGATGCGTTGTGAAACCAACCAAGCAAACCCCCACCATCTGACTGCGTCACACAGCGCACGGTGGTATCCCCCTCTGCCAAAGGCTGCATGCAGCCCCAACACATCGTGCGGTCTGCTTTGTGATACCATCCTTGTGCGGGAGCTCCCTCCGGGCAAGCAGGGTCCTGCCCCTCATCAAGCTGAGCCTCTGTTATTTGCACAAGG
>NYSX01000077.1 GCA_002683345.1 Flavobacteriales bacterium | reverse complement strand
TTTTGGGGCCTTTTGGGGCCTTTGAACCGCAAGGTCGCAGGGTTCATGCCCTGTTCTCACGCCGCGCGACGGCAAGCATTCACAACCAAATGTGAATGCACACCCCAACGGGCTTGCCTGTCAGGAGGTTAGGACTTCTTGCGGCGACCGCGCTTGGGGCGGTTTTTGGCCTCTTCGATGAGCTCTTGCACCCGCGCCCAGGTCAAATCCTCAGGCTTTTCCTCCTTCGGGATCTTGGCGTTGAGCTTGCCGGCCTTGATGTACGGACCGTAGCGGCCATTCAGCACGCGAACGGTGTCATCTTCTTCGAAGACTTTGATGAGGGCCTTGGCGTCGGCTTCAATCTTCGCCTTGATCAGTTCCACAGCGCGCTCGAGTGTCACCGTGTACGGATCGTCGCCGTCGTCGGCTTTGAGGGACACAAACTTGCCGTCGTAGCGCACGTATGGCCCAAACCGTCCGATGGCCGCGGTCACTTTCTTGCCCTCCATCTCGCCCAGCGTGCGAGGCAGCTTGAACAGGTCCAGCGCTTCTTCCAGGGTCAAGGTTTCGATCGATTGACCGGGAAGGAGGGACGCGTATTGCTTTTCCTCGTCGTCCGGGCCGCCGATTTGGGCCATGGGACCGTACCGTCCGATGCGGCACAAGATTTGGGCGCCTGACTCGGGGTGTACGCCAAGAATGCGCTCCCCTGAAGCTCGCTCGGCATGCTCCATGGTGGTGTCCACGGTTTCCTTGAACGGGGCGTAGAAGCGCTTGAGCATGGCGCGCCAATCGAGTTGTCCGCGTGCAATCACGTCAAACTCACCCTCGACGTCAGCCGTGAAGTTGTAGTCGAGAATGCTCTGGAAATGCTCCAGCAAAAAGTCGTTGACGACCAATCCGATGTCTGTCGGGAACAGCTTTCCACGCTCTTGGCCGGCGTTCTCGGTGGCGGTTTCCGCTTGCACGGCTGAGCCCGCGAGTGTCAAGACGCGGTAATCGCGGGGGGTGCCGTCGCGGTCCTCTTTCACCACGTAGCCGCGCTTTTGCATGACGTCGATTGTGGAGGCGTAGGTGGAGGGACGGCCGATGCCCAATTCCTCCAAGCGCTTCACAAGGCTCGCCTCGGTGTAGCGCGGCGGGTGCTTGCTGAAACGTTGTGTGGCGACGATGGTTTGGCGGGTCATGGACTGCCCTTCGGTCATCGCGGGCAGCATGTCCTTCGTGGTCTCGTCCTGACCATCTTCGTCGTCTGTGCCTTCGAGGTAGAGCTTCAAAAAGCCCTCGAAGGTGATGACTTCGCCGCGGGCGACAAACTCTTCATCTCGGCCAGAGACCGAAATCTTGGCCACCGTCTTGTCGAGTTTGGCGTCGGCCATTTGGGAAGCGAGGGTCCGCTTGTAAATCAAGTCGTACAAACGCTGCTCCTCACGCGAGGCGTCGATGCTGGACGCAGACAAATCGGTGGGACGAATGGCCTCGTGCGCCTCTTGGGCACCCTTGCTCTTGGAGGCATACGTCCGGGTGAAGGCGTACTCGGCGCCGAAGGTCTTGGAGATTTCTTTTTGCGCGGCCTCCAACGCGACGTCGCTGAGGTTGGTCGAGTCCGTCCGCATGTAAGTGATGCGACCTGCCTCGTACAGGCGTTGAGCCACCCCCATGGTGCGTGACACGCTGAAGCTGAGCTTGCGAGAAGCCTCCTGCTGCAAGGTGGAGGTGGTGAATGGCGCTGCCGGCTTCTTGGTCGACGGCTTGGTTTCGATGGACGACACGACGTGTTCGGCCGAGGCGCAGGCGTCGAGGAAGGCTTTTGCGTCGGATTCAGAGTTGAAGGTCTTGCCGCACGTCGCCTTCACCACGGCTTTGCCCGTGTCGAAGTGACCCACCACGCGGAACGTGGACTTGGCCGTGTGGCCGTCGATCTCGCGTTCGCGGTCGACAATGATGCGGACGCCTACGCTTTGGACGCGGCCGGCACTCAGTGACGGGCGTATTTTGCGCCACAACACCGGGCTCAATTCAAACCCCACCAAGCGGTCGAGGATGCGTCGCGCCTGCTGTGCATTCACCAAATCGGCATCCACGGTTCTCGGCGACTCGATGGCTTTGAGAATGGCGGGCTTGGTGATTTCTGAAAAGACGATGCGCTTGGTTTGTTCTTCCTTCAGGCCCAACGCCTCCATGAGGTGCCAGCTGATGGCTTCTCCTTCGCGGTCCTCATCCGTCGCGAGCCACACGGTCTCGGCTTTCTTCGCCAGCGACTTGAGTTCTGTCACCACCTTCTTGGAGGAGGGGCTGACCACGTATTTGGGCGAGAAGTCGTTGTCGATGTCGACGCTGTCATTTCCCTTGGCCAAGTCACGGATGTGACCCATGGATGACTTCACGACAAAGTCTTTTCCGAGGTAGCCTTCAATGGTCTTGGCCTTGGCAGGCGACTCTACGATGACGAGGTTTTTGGCCATGGATTTGCGTGTTTGGGCGGGCAAATTAAAGACAACCTGAGTTGAAATAGGTTCGCCAAGAAGGCATAAAAACGTTGCATTCACGGGTACCCCTAAAGGGGTGACAATTTGTCAGTGGCGTACATTTGCACCATGCGAGAAGGAGATCACGTTTTGGAAGAAGGCCGTCAAGGCGAGGCGACGGTGGTTGCAGGACCCGGTTCAGGGGCGCGGAAATTGTACCTGGAGAGCTACGGCTGTCAAATGAATTTCAGCGACAGCGAAATCGTGGCGAGCATCCTGTCCGATGCCGGGTATCAAACCACCCGTGATGCAGACGATGCCGACCTGGTGTTGCTCAACACCTGTGCCATTCGTGACAATGCCGAACAGCGCGTCCGCAACCGGTTGGTTCACTTCAAGGGCAACAAGGCGAAGAACCCCAGTTTGGTGGTGGGCGTCTTGGGATGCATGGCCGAGCGCTTGCGGGACAAGTTGCTGGAGGAGGAGAAGCTCGTGGATTTGGTGGTGGGCCCGGATGCCTACCGCGACCTCCCCAATTTGGTTGATCAAGTGGAAGGAGGCCAAAAAGCCGTCAACGTCCTGCTCTCCCGCGAGGAGACCTACGCAGAGATCAGCCCGGTCCGATTGGACAAAGGCGGCGTGACGGCGTTCATCAGCATCATGCGGGGTTGCGACAACATGTGCTCGTTCTGTGTGGTGCCTTTCACCCGCGGCCGAGAGCGCAGCCGTGACCCACAAAGCATCGTTCGGGAAGCCCAAGAACTCTTCGAGGCGGGTTACCGCGAGGTCACCTTGTTGGGCCAAAACGTCGATTCCTACAAGTGGAACATCGACAACAAGGGCGTCGTCAAGGACGAGTCCCAGCCCGTGGTTCGCTTTGCCGAGCTCCTGGAAATGGTGGCGGCGGTCAACCCAGACCTTCGGGTGCGTTTCAGCACCTCGCACCCCAAAGACATGACGGACGACGTGCTCCACGCCATGTCGCGCCACGAGAACATCTGCAAATACATTCACCTGCCGGTTCAAAGCGGACACAGCGATGTGCTCAAGCGCATGAACCGGGGATACACCCGCGAGTGGTACCTCGACCGCATTGCGGCCATCCGCCGCATCATGCCCGGTTGCGCCATCAGCACCGACGTGATCACGGGATTCTGCGGGGAGACGGAGGAGGAGCACCAGGCGACATTGAGCCTTATGGACGAAGTTCGCTACGACATGGCCTTCATGTTCAAGTACAGCGAGCGTCCCAAGACGTTGGCGGAGCGCAAGTTTGAGGACGACGTGCCGGAGGAAGTCAAGGGCGCCCGGCTGCAAGAAGTCATCGCCCGTCAAATGATTCACGGCAAAGAGCACACCCAGGCCTTGGTGGGTCAGGTGCATCGCGTCCTCATTGAGGGTACGAGCAAGAAGCGGGACGACCAATTCTTTGGCCGCACCACGCACAACACCGTCGTGGTGTTCCCCAAAGGCGATTTGAAGCCCGGGGAATACGTCAACGTGAAGACCTTCGATTGCACCCCCGTCACGTTGATGGGGGAAGTCACCGACGAACCCGCGGAGAGCTGAGCATGGATGTAGGGGCAATCAAGCGAAGGTTTGGGGTGGTCGGGAATGCGCCCGCACTCGACCGCGCCTTGTCCGTTGCCGCGCAGGTCGCCACAACGGACATCAGCGTCCTTGTGCTCGGGGAAAGCGGCACGGGAAAGGAGTCCATGCCGCGCATCGTCCACCAATTCAGTGCGCGAAAGCACGGTCCGTACGTGGCCGTCAACTGCGGCGCCATCCCGGAGGGCACCATCGATTCTGAACTCTTTGGCCATGAGAAAGGGGCCTTTACAGGCGCCACGGACACCCGAAAAGGGTACTTCGAGGAGGCCAACGGCGGCACCATTTTTCTCGACGAAGTCGCAGAGCTCCCGCTGACGACGCAGGTGCGCTTGTTGCGTGTGTTGGAAACGGGAGAGTTCATGAAGGTCGGTTCGTCCAAAGTCCAAAAGACCGACGTCCGCGTCGTGGCGGCCACCAACGTCGACTTTGACGACGCCATCGCACGTGGACGGTTCCGAGAAGACCTGTACTACCGTCTCAGCCAGGTGCCCATTCAGCTTCCGCCACTGCGTCAGCGCGCAGGAGACGTGCACTTGCTGTTCAGGAAGTTCACCACGGACTTCAGCGAGCAGTACCGCATGCCTCCCTTGAGTTTGGACGACGAGGCGATCGAAATGCTGGAGCACTACCCGTGGCCGGGCAACATCCGCCAGCTCAAGAACGTCACCGAGCAAATGAGCATCCTCGAGACAAACCGGCGGATTGACGCCGACACGTTGCTCGGGTACCTGCCGGAGACCCACCGCAGCCGCTTGCCGAGCACAACCTCTTCGGCAAGTTCCGCGGAAGGGATGGACGAGCGCGAAATCCTGTACAAGGTCCTGTTTGACATGAAGGGCGACTTAAACGACCTCAAGCAATTGGTTATGTCGCTGATGAAGAACGGCGGATTGCAAGGAGGGGAGGCCGAGGCTGAATTGGTGCAACGGGTGTTCCAGGATGACCTCTCGGCGGGCGAAACACAACGGGTGTTGGCTGCCCTGCCTCAGTTTGCAGGGCCCGAAGGCACGGGGCCTGCTCACGAATTGCAGGATGTGGCGCATCAGCCGGCCGACGAAGTGGTCCTTTCGCTTCAGGATTCCGAGAAAGAGCTCATCCGCCGCGCCCTCGAAAAGCACCGCAACAAGCGCAAGCACGCCGCCGAAGAGCTCGGCATCTCCGAGCGCACCTTGTACCGGAAAATCAAGGAATACGATTTGAAATGACGAAGTGGCTTGGCATCGTGGTTTGGGCAATCGGCGCCATGGGATTGGCCGGATGCGGCGTCTATTCCCCCTACGGAGCCCAAACCTCCGGCGCCTCCACCTTCAGCGTGACCGATTTTGAACCGGCACATCCGCTCGTGTCGACCACGGCTGCACAGTCCTTGTCCGAAGCTTTGCGTGACCGGATTCAAAGGCAAAGCACCCTTCGCCTTGTGGAAGAGGGGGAGCTGATGTTCGGCGCGCGGGTGGTCGGCTGGGAAGTGCGCCCGGTGAACGTTCAAGGCAACGAAACAGCCGGGGCCAACCGGATCACCGTGAGCGTGGTCTTGACCTATGTGAACCAACGCGACCCTTCACTGAGCACGGAACGGACCTTCAGCAGGTACGTGGACCTTCCGAGTGATCAAGACGTGTTCTCCTCGGAGGACCTCCTTGTGGAGGAGCTCGGTGAGTTGCTTTCCCAAGACATGTTCAACGCCACATTGGGCAATTGGTGAGCCATGAATCCTGGGCAACTCCAAGACATCCTTGAACGCGGTCCTCGGGCAGAGGATTTGGAGGTGTTGCGCGCATGTGTCGAGCGGCATCCGTACTCGGGCCCGCTGCGCATGATGTTGGCCAAAGCGTCGGAAGAGGCCCAAGATTTGGGCAGGCGCGAGGCCTTGCTTCAAGCGGGAGCGCATGTCCCTTCCCGCCGCGCCTTGTTCGCTTACCTCATGGGGTCCGAACTCTTGGCGGAGGCGCGTGCCGTGCACGAGGAGGTGTTGAAGGCAGAGGACGTGCCTGAAGAGGAGATGGTCAGCATGGTGTGGCACGACCAAGGCGATTCCGTGGATGCGGCCGATGCCGAAGCCGTCGCCTCGGAGACCGAAGCTCCAGAAGAGGATTCAGAACAAGAAGCCGAGGTCGAGGCGCCAGGGCAACGCGAGGCCATGATTTCGGCCATCGCGTCGGTCATCGAGCAGGACGTTTCTGCATGGAACGAAGAAGCCGAAACCGACGATGCAGCGCCAGAAGACGCCCCGACCGAGACCACCGATCGCCCGGCGACTGCGCCCCAAGAGGGCGTCGCCATCCCCACGGTGGGGCAGATTGCGGAACCTCGGAGTTTGTTCTCGCAGTGGCTGCAGCAGCGTGCGCGAGAAACGGGCTTTGGGACGCCGCAATTGGCGGAGCAAGGGGCGGCCGCGTTGATTGACGCCTTTTTGGCCAAGGGAGATGTGCGCATCGGCCCCATTCGCGACAGCCTTGAAACGACGGAGGAGTGGGCGAAGCAGGGGTTGGTGGAGGACCCGAGTTTGGTCACGGAAACCATGGCGAAACTCTACGCCCAGCAAGGCCAAATGGGCCGCGCGAGGAAAGCTTACAAGCTTCTCGCTTTGAAATACCCGGAAAAAAGTGTTTATTTTGCGGCCCAGCTCAAAAAGCTGCGTAACTCTTGAACAACTGAACATGACCACTTTCCTTACTGTCGTCATCTTGATTGTCTGCTTCCTCTTGGGTGCAGTGATTTTGGTCCAAAACCCCAAGGGGGGAGGACTCGCCACCGGATTCCAGGGAGCCAGCCAAATCGGCGGCGTCCAGCGCACCACCAACTTCCTTGAGAAGGCGACGTGGGTGTTGGCCGTGTCCCTCTTCGTGCTGTGCATCCTCGTCGGCAGCTTTGCCGGCAACGGATCCCTCGACGTCGGGGTCGACGAAAGCTTCGCGCCTACGGCACCCATCGAAGCCGCGGAGTAATTCCTACCCGTCCCGGGCCTTGGGCCTGCAACGACACCCTGTCAGCCATCCGCTGACAGGGTGTCGTGCTTTTGGTCCAAACCTGACAGACGTGTCAGGACCTCGCACGGGACCGGGCTTTGGCACGGAAATCGCCTAAAGGTGGGCGTGCCTCGGCACCTCAATTTGAAAACACAACAACTGCACAATTCATGTCTGTTAACATTCGACCTCTGGCTGACCGCGTTCTCGTAGAACCCGCAGCCGCAGAACAGACCACCGCGAGTGGCATCATCATCCCAGACTCGGCCAAGGAAAAGCCTCAGAAAGGCACCGTCGTGGCTGTGGGACCAGGCAAAAAAGACGAGCCGACCACCGTTCAAGTGGGCGACACCGTGCTGTACGGCAAGTACTCCGGCACAGAGCTCCAGCACGACGGCAACGACTACATGATCATGCGCGAATCGGACATCCTCGCGATCCTCTGATTCCCCATCAACCAAACTGAAGAACCTCAATTCAAATGGCGAAAGACATTCAATTTGACAGCGACGCCCGGGCCAACCTCAAGGCCGGCGTGGACGCATTGGCCAATGCCGTGAAAGTGACCCTCGGCCCCAAAGGCCGCAACGTGGTCATCGACCGCAAGTTTGGCGCTCCTTCTGTGACCAAGGACGGCGTGTCCGTGGCGAAGGAAATCGAGCTCGAAAACCCCGTGGAGAACATGGGCGCCCAAATGGTGAAGGAAGTGGCGTCCAAGACGGCCGATGTGGCCGGTGACGGCACCACCACGGCCACCGTGCTCGCCCAAGCCCTTGTCGGCGAAGGCCTTCGCAACGTGGCGGCCGGCGCCAACCCCATGGACCTCAAGCGCGGCATGGACAAGGCGGCCGAAGCCATCGTGTCAGGCCTCCGCGAGATCAGCCGTGAAGTCGGCAGCGACAACAGCAAAATCGAGCAGGTCGGCACCATCTCTGCCAACAACGACAAGACCATCGGTTCCTTGATCGCAGAAGCCATGAAAGTGGTGGGCAACGAAGGCGTCATCACAGTGGAGGAAGCCAAAGGCACCGAGACCGAAGTGAAGACCGTGGAAGGCATGCAGTTCGACCGCGGCTACCTCTCTCCCTACTTCGTCACCAACCCTGACAAGATGGAGGCCGAGCTCGACAACCCTTACATCTTGATTCACGACAAGAAGATCTCCAACATGAAGGACCTCCTTCCCGTGTTGGAGCAGACCGCACAGGGTGGTCGCCCCCTCTTGATCATCGCAGAAGATGTGGACGGCGAGGCGTTGGCCACGCTCGTGGTGAACAAGATCCGCGGCGCCTTGAAGGTGGCTGCCGTGAAGGCCCCCGGATTTGGGGACCGTCGCAAGGCCATGCTCCAAGACATCGCCATCCTCACGGGAGGTCAGGTGATCTCTGAGGAAACGGGCTTGAAGTTGGAGAACACCACCGTGGCGGACCTCGGCACGGCGGAGAAGATCACCATCGACAAGGACAACACCACGGTCGTGAATGGCGCGGGTGACAAGGCGGGCATCGAGGCCCGTGTCGGTCAGATCAAGGCCCAAATTGAAACCACGACTTCCGACTACGACCGCGAAAAGCTCCAAGAGCGTCTCGCCAAGTTGGCAGGCGGCGTGGCCGTGCTCTACGTGGGCGCTGCCACGGAAGTGGAGATGAAGGAAAAGAAGGACCGTGTGGACGACGCCTTGCACGCCACGCGTGCGGCGGTGGAAGAAGGCATCGTGCCTGGCGGTGGCACGGCGTACATCCGTGTGGCGGGCAAGCTCGCCGAGCTCGAGGGTGAAAACGCCGACGAGACAACCGGAATCAAGATCGTGTTGCGCGCCATCGAAGAGCCGCTCCGCCAAATCGTGGCCAACGCCGGTGGCGAAGGCGCCGTGGTGGTGAACAGCGTGCGCGAAGGCGAAGGCGACTTCGGCTACAACGCCCGCACGGAGGTGTTCGAGAACCTGTTCGAAGCAGGGGTCATCGATCCCACGAAAGTGACGCGCGTGGCTTTGGAAAATGCCGTGTCCATCTCAGGCATGGTGTTGACCACCGAGTGCGTCATCACTGACATTCCAGAAGAAACACCTGCGCCTGCCGCACCCCCCATGGGAGGTGGCATGGGCGGCATGATGTAAGGCTCGCGCCACATCGATTCGCAATTCAAGAAACCGCGCCCACTCCGGGTGCGGTTTTTTTGTATGTGACGGCGCCGGGGCGGTACCTTCGCACCATGTCCATCGTGGTCGACAATGTGAGCAAAGTGTTCGGAAGCCAACGCGCGCTGAACGGCGTCAGCCTGACGTTGGAGCGGGGCGAAGTGGTGGGGCTTTTGGGCCCCAACGGCGCTGGAAAGTCGACGCTGATGCGCCTAGTCACAGGGTTTTTGCCCCCCACGGAAGGTCGAATCGAAGTCTGTGGATTTGACGTGATGGAGGCACCTTTGGAAACCAAACGTCGCGTGGGCTACCTGCCCGAGCGCAACCCGGTTCACGAAGACATGTATGTGCGCGAGTACCTGCAGTTTGTGGCAGGGGTGCACGGCGTAAAAGACAAAGCGCAACGCGTGGCGTCGGTGATTGAGGAAGTTGGTTTGACGCCGGAAGTGCACAAGCAGATTGGGCAATTGTCCAAAGGGTACCGTCAGCGCGTCGGGTTGGCCCAAGCGCTGATTCACGACCCTGAGGTGCTCATCCTCGACGAGCCCACGTCCGGCCTCGATCCCAACCAGCTCGTGGACATCCGCGCGTTGATTCGTCGCCTTGGGCAGGACCGCACCGTCATTTTGTCCACCCACATCATGCAAGAAGTGGAGGCGATGTGCGACCGCGTGGTGTTGATTCGCTTGGGCGACATCGTGGCGGACGGACCGCTGTCGGAGTTTGTGGCCGCTGAAGGCGGCTTGGAGGCTCAGTTCAAAGCCCTGACCGCGTGACGGAAGGTCGCGTGTTGCGCACCACGGGGTCGTGGTACGACGTGCTCACTGCCGAGGGAGAAGTCGTGGCGTGCAGGCCCGCCGGGAAGCTTCGACTCAAGGGGTATCG
Organism: Flavobacteriales bacterium; assembly: GCA_002683345.1. Classification (GTDB taxonomy): domain Bacteria; phylum Bacteroidota; class Bacteroidia; order Flavobacteriales_D; family Sanyastnellaceae; genus UBA11663. The sequence goes on along the minus strand of NYSX01000077.1, from coordinate 2,617 downwards.
GTCCACCAATCCGGTCGCCGTGGGAGATGTTGTGAATTTGGAGGTGGTCGAAGACGGCACAGGAGTCATTTCCAACATCCAAGAGCGCACCAATTGCATCATCCGCAAATCGGTCAACCTGTCTCACGAAAGCCACGTCGTGGCCGCCAACTTGGACCGCGCCTTTCTCGTGGTGACGCTGGCCTCGCCGCGAACGAGCACTGGATTCATGGACCGTTTTTTGGTCACCGCTGAAGCGTACGGCATTCCCACCACCATCGTCTTGAACAAGGTAGATGCGCTGACCGACGAGGATCGCGCGCAAGCGGGAGCTTTGGCAGAGGTGTACCGCGACGCCGGCTACGGTTGGTTGCAGGTGAGTGCCCACACGGGCGAGGGGGTGGAACAGTTGGAAGCCGAATTGGCCAAGGGGATCCATGTGTTGTCCGGCCATTCGGGCGTCGGCAAAAGCACCCTGATCAACCGCATCATCCCGGGACTTCAAATCAAAACGGCCGAGGTGAGCGATTCGCACCACAAAGGCCGGCACACCACCACGTTTGCCGAGATGCATCCGCTGCCCGAAGGCGGGTTCTTGGTGGACACGCCGGGCATCAAAGGGTTTGGGCTTGTGACACTGGAGCGGGACACGCTGAACCACCATTTTCCCGAGTTCTTTCGCCGGTTGCCCGAGTGCAAATTCCACAATTGCGTGCACCACAAGGAGCCAGGATGTGCCGTGCGAGACGCCGTGGCTGCGGGCGAGGTTGCGGAATCTCGCTACAAGAATTACCTCGAGATGCTGGAGGAATTTGACGGGGGACCGTACCGCGATGCTCTCTACCGCTGAGGGGTCAAACCCGGGAACAGCGCAATCCCGTCACGCGCAGGTCTTCTGAATTGTACCGCAGGCGTTCACCTTGAAGGTTCACCACGTCGATGTTCATGCCTCGCAAAATGGCGTCTCCGGCAGCGCAGTCCCATTCCATGTAGGGACCTGTGCGGGCATGGATTTCCGCGTCGCCTGTGGCGAGCAGACAAAATTTCAAGGCCCCGCTGACGGGGCGCGCCACGACGTCTTTGGGGTCGACGTGTGGCGGGACGAGGTCGGTCAATTTGGCCTCTTCCATCCAAGAAGTGACCAGGCGGTAAGGACGCTGGATGGCCGAAGGGTGAATGAGGCGCACCTTGGAACCGTCCAACGGGGCGAGGTGGACAGGCACCCCGATGCCTCCCACGAACATGCGGTTGGCCAGCGGGTCGGCCACCACACCCAAAATCGGTCCCGTGGCATCGCACAACGCAATGTTCACGGCAAAGCCGGAGCGGCTTTTCAGGAACGACTCGGTCCCATCCAGGGGGTCGACCAGCCAAAACCGCGTCCACGATTTCCGTTCGCCGTACGCCGGGGCTGCCGCTTCCTCGCTCAGAATGGGAAGGGCGAGGGGGCCGAGGATGTCTTGGATGACCTTTTGGGAGGCGAGGTCCGCACTGCTCACCAACGAGCCGTCGGCCTTTTCTTCGATTTCCAAGTCGAGGTCACTCTTGGGCAATGCGCGCAAGAGCGCCCTCGCGGCTGCGCCAGCGGCGTGCAAGGCGGCCTGTTGTTCTTGGGGTGTGGCTTGCGAAGGAGACATCTTGCAGTTGGGGAAGGTACGCTACATTTGCGGCGACGCAGGGGTGCCGAAAGGCTGAGATGATACCCTCCGAACCTGCCCAGGTTATGCTGGGAAGGGAGCGACCGACTCGCCGTGCGGGTCATGGAGGCCTTGTGGGGCTCCTGTGTCATGCAATACAATACACGATGACACAACCCTCTGTTTACTTCCCGCGTCCAACCGCGTTGTTGGCGCTCGCAATGGTCTTCATGACTTCGGTTTTGAAGGCCCAACTCGACGTGGACACCCTCGATGTGCCCACCGCCACCGTGTCGGCCGTGCAGGCCGGCGACCAAGATCCCTTTGCGGTCACCAACCTTGAAGTTGAAGACATCCAAAAGCAAGACGCCGCGCAAGACGTGCCGTTTTTGTTGCGGTTGACACCTTCGGCGGTGGTGTCCTCCGATGCCGGTCACGGCATTGGCTACACCTCCCTCCGCATTCGCGGTGTGGACCAAAGCCGAATCAACGTCACCATCAATGGGGTGCCCTTGAACGACGCCGAGTCGCAGGGCGTCTTTTGGGTGGATCTTCCCGACCTCGGCAGCAGCATGACAGGCCTGCAAATCCAGCGCGGCGTGGGCACGAGCACCAACGGTCCCGCCGCCTTCGGGGCCACGGTGTCGGTGAACACGCTCGGGACAACCGCCAAGCCCGGCATTCGTGCGGTGCTCGGAGGAGGTTCTTTTGGAACGCAACGTCGCACGCTTGCGTGGAACACGGGGATGCTCCAAGACGGCTGGTCCTTCGAAGGGCGCGCCTCGCGCATCGAGTCGGACGGATGGGTGGATCGGGCCACGAGCGACCTGAGCTCGTTGTACGGCCGCGTCGCCAAGCGGTGGGAGACAGGCCGTTTGTCCTTCACCACCACGTTGGGCCATGAGCGCACCTACCAAGCGTGGTACGGCGTTCCTCAAATTGTTGCCGATCCTGAATCCACGGACGAGGACATCCTCAATTGGGTGCAAGGCAGCGGAGAG
>NYSX01000076.1 GCA_002683345.1 Flavobacteriales bacterium | reverse complement strand
ATCAAGCCTTGAGGATGCCCTGCGGCAAGTTTCAATTGGGCCATGAGATCAGGTATTTTGAGGGTTTTGTTTGTTCAGGTGTGGGGCGGCTCAGAAGTTCTCCTTCACGAAGTCCATCATCATGTTGAAGAGGTGCAACCGGGTGTTGCCGCCGTAAATGCCGTGGTTGCGGTCGGGGTAGACAAAGAAGTCAAAATCCTTGTTGGCCGCGACGAGGGCATTGATCATTTCCATCGAATTCTGGTAGTGGACGTTGTCGTCCCCGGAGCCGTGGACGAGCAGGAGGTCGCCTTCAAGTTTGTCGGCGTGGTTCACGGGGCTGTTGTCGTCGTACCCGCTCTCGTTTTCCTGCGGCGTGCGCATGAAGCGCTCCGTGTAGATGGTGTCGTAGTAGCGCCAGTTGGTCACAGGGGCGACGCTGATGCCGGCGTTGTAGACCTCGGCGCCTTTGGTCATGCAGAGCAAAGTCATGAATCCTCCGTAGCTCCAGCCTTGGATGCCAATGCGGTCGGCGTCCACGTATTCCCACGTGCCGAGGTGCTCGGCGAGGTCGATGAAGTCCTCGGTCTCGAGCTTGCCCAACTCCTTGTAGGTGCTGTGCTCAAACTCGCGGCCGCGGAATTGCGTGCCACGCGGGTCGCACGACACCACGATGTAGCCCTCTTGTGCAAGGTATTGTTGCCACAAGAAGGTGGACCCGCCCCAGCTGTCGTTCACGGTGTTGGCACCAGGGCCACCGTAGATCGCCACGTAGACGGGGTACTTCTTGGCCGGATCAAAGTCCTGCGGAAGCATCTTCCAGCAGTTGAGCTCGACGCCGGTGTCGTTTGTGAACGTGAAGAATTCTTTCTCCACGGCACCGTGCTCTGCCATGGTTTCACGCAACGACGCGTTGTCCTTCAAGGTGCGGATGACCTTGCCGTTGCGGTCGCGAAGCGTGTACACCGGAGGCGTGTTGGCTGTGCTGTGCTGGTGGATGCTGTAGTCGAAGCTGTTGGAGAAGTCGTCGCTGTGGGTGCCGGGGGTGGCGTCCAACGTGGTCACGCGGCCGCGCATGTCGACGTAGCTGGTGTGCTTTTGGGTGGCGCCTTCTTTGGAAGAGGTAAAGTACACGCGCTTCCGCTTGGCGTCGAACCCGAGCACGTCCACCACGTCCCATTCGCCTCGGGTCAACTGCAGCGCATTGCCTTCGAAGTCAAACTTGTAGATGTGGTTGAATTCATCGCGCTCGGACGTCATCACAAACGAAGAACCGTCTGCGAGGAACGTGAGGTTGTCGTTGATGTCGATGTACGTGTCGCACGATTCTTTGAACACTTCCTTGGTGCCCAAACGGTCGTTGGGGAACTCGCCCTCCGTAAGCAACAAGCGCAAGTCGTTTTGGTGGCGGTTCATGGTGAAAATGCACAGCGTCGCCGGATCCTTGGTCCACTTGATGCGCGGGATGTAGTGCGCCGACTTCGGCACGGCCACGGCACGGCTCTTGTCCTCGTCGAGCGTGTAGATGTGCACGCTGACGTCGCTGTTGTCTTCCCCCGCCTTGGGGTACTTGAAGGTGTAGGGGTCAGGGTAGAGTGATCCGTACACGGGCATGTGGAATTCCCGCACGTTGCTTTCGTCAAACTTGAGGTAGGCCAAACGCGAGCCATCCCCGTTCCAAAACAGTCCTTGGTCGTCTCCGAATTCCTCCTCATACACCCAGTCCGTCGCGCCGTTGATGATGGCGTTGGTCACCCCGTCTGTGGTGACCTGAATCTCGTCGCCTGTGGCGAGGTCAGAGATGAAGATGTTGTTCTCACGCACAAAGGCCACTTTGTCTCCGGCAGGGGAGAGCTGCGCCAACCGTTGCTTGCCGAGGCTGAAGTCGGTGATGGGGCGCGCGTCCTCGTCGGAGTCAAAATCGTACACAAAGAAGTTGGCATAGAAAGAGTGGCGGTACAGCCCTTCGCTCGCGGTCGTCAAGACCACAAAGCGTTCGTCGCTGCTGAACTCGTAGCCACCGAAGGTTTCCCGTGCGTCCCCAAAGGCCATGTTGGAAGTCAACAAGGTGTCGACCACTTTGCCCGTTTTGTAGGACCACTTGACGATGCAAGACCCTTCGTTTTCATCGTATTCCTGCGTGGTGTAGTGCTTGCCATCGGCCATGGAACGGATGCCCCACACGTATTCCGTGCGGAAGGTTCCACTGGCCCAAATGGCTTCGTTGCTGAAATCGGCTTCTTGGCCCTGGCCAGGGTTTGGGCTCAGGAAGAATGCGGCCATCATGGCCCCCGTGGCGATTCGTTTGATAAGTTCCATTCTCAGGTGAAAGAGGGTGTTCGAACGTCAGGTTACTTTTGACAAGCGCCCAAGATAACGCATCGTCCATGGAACCTGCTTCGACCCCAACCACGACCTTGACCGAGGACGTCCACCAAGCCGCCCTCAGGGATTTGCCGGAATTGGTGGGGGAAGGGCGCATTCATTGGGGCGACGACATCCGGGCGCGACATGGCGCGGACGAGACGGAGGATTTGGTGTTCATGCCGGATGTGGTTCTCGAGCCCGAATCCACGGCAGAGGTCTCGGCCATCCTGGCTTGGGCGCACGGCCATGGCGTGCCGGTCACGGCCGGCGGTGCGCGCACGGGTCTGAGTGGCGGCGCCTTGCCGATCCGCGGAGGCATTGCGCTTTCCCTGCGCCGGATGAACCGCATCCTGGCCATCGACACGCTCAACCACCAAGCCGTGGTCGAGCCCGGGGTCATCACCGAAGAACTGTCCAACGCCGCAGCCGAGCACGGATTGATGTACGCCGTGGACCCGGCCTCTCGTGGCACGTGCACCCTCGGCGGCAACCTCGCCGAGAACAGCGGCGGGCCACGTGCCGTGAAATACGGCGTCACCAAGGACTGGGTCCTCAACCTCGAGGTGGTGCTGGCCGACGGAACCGTCATCGAGACGGGCGCCAACACCCTGAAGAACTCGACCGGATACAACCTGACGCAGCTCATGGTGGGCAGCGAAGGGACGTTGGGTGTGATCACCCGCGCCACGCTGAAGCTGTTGCCATTGCCGCGCCACCAAGCGTTGATGCTCGTGCCGTTCACCTCGGCGGAGTCCGCCTGCGCGGCCGTGGCGGCCATATTCCAAGCGGGGGCGATGCCCAGCGCGCTCGAGTTCATGGAGCGGGATGCGGTCCTGTTGGCCCAAGCGTTCACGGGGAACCACGAGCCTGCGCTCGGCCCCGACGACGCGGCGCATTTGCTCATTGAAGTGGACGGGTTTGCGCCTGAAGACCTCATGCCGCAGTGCGAACGCATTTTGCCCGTGCTCGAAGGCCACGGCGCGGGAGAGGTTCTGTTTGCCGAGTCGGCGGCGGAAAAGGACGCGCTTTGGTTTTTGCGACGCCGGGTGGGAGAAGCCGTCAAGGCGGCAAGCACGTACAAGGAAGAAGACACGGTGGTGCCCCGCGGCGAGCTGCCCCGCTTGCTACATAAAGTCAAGGCCCTCGGCGCCAAGCATGGCTTCCGGTCCATCTGCTATGGCCACGCCGGCGACGGCAACCTGCACATCAACATCCTCCGAGATGACCTTGACGAGGCGACGTGGAACGACACGTTGACGTGGGCGATCCGCGAGCTGTTCGCCGAAGTGGTCGCCCTCGGGGGCACGTTGAGCGGTGAGCACGGCATCGGATACGTCCAAAAAAATTACATGGACCTCGCCTGCAGCCCGGCCCAACTGGCGGTCATGCAGGGCATCAAGTCTGTGCTGGACCCCAAGGGCATCCTGAACCCAGGAAAGATCTTCCCGGACCCCTCGTGAAGGGCGATTTTGACCTGGGTCAACAGCCCGTATGGCTTTGCGCCGTATCTTGCCAAGAGGCGTAAACGCTGCGCCCCGTTTGCCAATTCCTGAACATGAAGCATCTCTTTCTTACCCTTGGCGTCATGGCCACCTTGTTGGCCTCAGCCCAAACCGATTGTGGGTACCAACCGGATGTCGATCCGGATTGGAGCATTGGCGTGACCGATGTGTTGAGCATCCTCGGCTTGTTTGGCGAGGTGGATACAGACCAGGATTACATCTGGGACAGCAGCGACGATTGCACGGATGTGGAGGCATGCAACTACGACGCCAACCCCACGGAGCCTTGCGAATACCTCGATGCGTTTGGGGTGTGTGGCGGAACAGGATTCTTGCCCGAACTCCTCATTGGGTCGTGGCGAATGAGCACGGTTGCAGGGGCGGTGAGCGTGGGACCCGCACCGTACAGTTCGGAATGGTTTTCAAGTGGGGCCAACGGCCTACAGGCTGCCCAGTACGACGACGTGTACACCTTCAACGAGGATGGCACGCTGACCACGGCATACAACGGGAGCATCATTGACGCCTTTTTGGACTACAGCGAACAGGGATACGGCTGTTCTTCGGCCAACCTGGCGTTCAATCCAGGTGGTGGCACTTCGGGTGAGGATGCGTTCACTTTGTCCGGAACCGGAGGTGCGTGCGGTTGTCCGTTCATTGGGACCAACGACGGCGGTTTGACCTACGACATCGTCGAGTTGACGCCCACCACCTTGCGCTTGCACACGTACACGGACAACGCGGCTTGCCAACAAACCGGCGGCTACTTCACCTACATCTTGACCCGCATCAACGACGGGACAGGGGGCAACGGCGACAACGGCGACGGGTACGAGGGTGCGGACAGCTACCCTGGCATGACGCTCGTGTGGTCGGACGAGTTCGACGGCACCACAATCAACTCGAGCAACTGGACGTACGACCTCGGCAACAATGGCTGGGGGAACAACGAATGGCAGAACTACACGAGCTCGCCCAACAACAGCTCGGTGGCCGATGGCTTCTTGACAATCACGGCACGCCAAGAGGGCGGGGGCTACACCTCAGCGCGCATGAAGTCAGTGGATTTGCAGGAGTTCCAGTTTGGCCGGATTGACATTCGTGCCAAGATGCCAGAGGGGCAGGGCATTTGGCCCGCACTTTGGATGCTCGGCGCCAACTTCCCCGAAGGCGGTTGGCCGCAGTGTGGCGAGATTGACATCATGGAGTTGGTGGGGCACCAGCCGAGCACGGTTCACGGCACGGCCCACTGGGGAAGCAACTTCAGCGTGCACCAGTACCAAGGCAACGCCATCACCTTGCCTGGCGGGGAGAAGTTCAGCGAGGCCTTCCACCTGTTCTCCATCCAATGGCAGCAGAACAGCATTACGTGGTACATGGACGACCAGCCGTACTACAGCATCAACAGTTCTCAAATGAATGGGCAGCCATACCCGTTCAATGCGCCGTTCTTCTTCATCATGAACATTGCGGTGGGAGGGAACTGGCCTGGGTACCCCGACGCATCGACGCAGTTCCCGCAGACCATGATGGTCGACTACGTGCGCGTCTTCCAATAAGTGGCAGGTGGCAGCCCTTGCGTCACCCACGCAGGGTTGTGAAGAACTGATGTGTTGAAAGGTGGGGGATGTCGAAGGGGGGTGGTAGTTTGGCCGCTCAAACCAAAACGACATTCGAGCCATGGCGCACGATCTTCTGAAAGGAAAAAAGGGCATTGTTTTTGGAGCCCTCAACGACATGTCCATCGCCTGGAAAGTGGCGTTGGAAGCCCACGCGCAAGGCGCGGAAATTGTGTTGACCAACGCTCCCGTGGCCATGCGCATGGGGGAGATTCACAACCTCGCAAAGCTCTGCGGTGATGCTCCCGTCATCCCCGCTGATGCCACCAGCGAAGAAGACCTCCAGAACCTCTTTGAAGGCGCCATGGAGCACTTCGGAGGCAAAGTGGACTTCGTGTTGCATAGCATTGGAATGAGCCCCAATGTGCGCAAAGGCAAGCACTACACCGATATCAACTACAAGTTTTTGCAGACGACGCTTGACGTGAGCGCCATTTCGCTGCACAAGACCTTGGCCACGGCCAAGAAGTTGGACGCCCTCAATGAATGGGGCAGCGTCGTGTCGTTGTCGTACATCGCGGCGCAGCGCATCTTCCCGGACTACGGGGACATGGCCGACGCCAAGTCGTTGTTGGAAAGCATCACCCGCAGCTTTGGCTACCACTATGGGGTGGCCAAGAAGATCCGTGTCAACACCGTCAGCCAGTCGCCTACGGTGACGACTGCAGGCAGTGGTGTGAAGGGCTTCGACGAGTTCATCAGCTACAGCGAGGCGATGTCGCCGCTTGGCAATGCAGATGCGCAGTCTTGCGCCGAGTACTGCATCACGCTGTTCAGTGATCTGACGCGTTACGTCACGATGCAGACGCTGTTCCACGATGGCGGGTTCTCCAACACAGGGGTCTCCATGGAGGTGATCTCGAAGTTTGGACCGTCTGAGGGGTAAACGCGGCGCACAACCCGCCAGGCAATGTTCCGTGGCGTGTGGCAAGGCCATGTCGCGTTTGTTCCGTAAATTCAAGGGACACACTTGACTGAACCATCCTGACACACCATGGAAGTCATCAAATTTGGAGGAAGTTCGTTGGTCGATGCGTCTGCCATGACGCAGGTGGCCAACGTGTTGGAGGCACGGAAGAAGGTGCCCAAATTCGTCGTGCTCTCTGCCATGGGCGGAGCCACGGACGCCTTGCTTCAAGCAGGGCGCTCGGCGCGAGACGGGAACCCGGCATGGCACACGATTGTGTCTGACCTCCGCACCCGACACCTCACAGCTGCCTCGGCCTTGCTCGAGGGGGCAGCGAAGGACGCTGTGGTCACTGAAATCGAAGAAGGTCTGTCCTACGTGCGGTCCATTTGTGAAGGGCTGCAGCTGCTTCACGAATTCAGCGACCACACCAAGGACGCCTTGGTCAGCATGGGCGAACGGTTGAGTGTGCCGTTGATGCACGCCATGCTCAAGCAGCGTGGCTTCAAGGCAGGCAGGCTCTCGGCCCTGGAGATTGTCGTCACCGACAGCCAATACGGCGCGGCGGTGGTGGATCGCGTGCGCACTGCCGAACACCTTCGTGAAGGCATGGAAGCCTTGGGTGAGTGCGACGTGGTGGTGATGGAAGGTTTTGTGGGACGGGACGACCGGGGCGAGGTCACCACGCTCGGACGCGGTGGCAGCGATTTGACCGCGTCGTTGGTGGCAAGCATGCTCGGCGCCTCCCACATGGAAAAAAGCACCGATGTGCGCGGCATGTTGACCGCAGACCCTCGGGTGGTGCCCTCGGCCAAAATCATCGACAGCATGAGCTACGAGGAGGCCATGGAACTGTGCCACTTTGGGGCCAAAGTCATTTACCCTCCGACGCTGATTCCCCTGCGCGAGGCAGGCATTCCACTTGTCATTCGAAGCACGTTTGACACGGGCTCGACTGGAACGACCATCAGTGCCCATCCGGATCCCGGAACGGGTGTGCGTGGCGTGTCGTCCATTGACGGTATGGCGCTTGTGACTTTGGTCGGCGGCGGCATGGTGGGCATTCCAGGATATTCTCGACGGATGTTCATGGCGTTGTCCATGCGGCAGGTCAACGTGGTGTTGATCACCCAGGGCTCGTCGGAACACAGCATCACGGTCGCGGTTCAGGATGCCGAGGTGGACAAGGCGTTGGAAGCCTTGAACGAAGAATTTGAAAGCGACGTCAAGGTGGGCAAGGTCGAGCCGTTCCGCGTGGAGCGTGGCCTCAGCATCCTCGCCCTTGTGGGGGACGCCATGCATCATCACACGGGGCTCTCTGGCCGGGCCTTCGATGCCTTGGGAAAGAACGGCATCAACATCTACGCCATCGCCCAAGGCTCGACGGAGCGAAACATCAGCATCGTCATTCAGAAGAACGACGTGGCCAAGGCACTTCGGGCACTGCACAGCACGCTGTTCGAGCGTGAGGTGTGCCGCGTGAACCTGTTTTGTGCCGGCGTGGGCAACGTGGGGGGAACCCTGTTGGCCCAAATCCAAAAGGCCCACGACGACCTGCTCTCAGAGCGGGCCATCGACCTGCGTGTGGTGGGCTTGGCGAACTCGAGGCAGTTTGTGCTTGACGCAGAGGGTGTGGCGCTTGATCGGTGGCAAAGTGTACTCGACAAAAACTCCACTCAGGGAGGTTTAAGTAATTTCATATCAAGAATCAAGGATTTGAATCTGGAGAACGCCTTGTTCGTGGACAACACCGCCAGCGAAACGGCGGCGGGGGTCTACGAAGAGGTCCTTCAAGCGTCCATTGGCGTGGTGGCGTCGAACAAAATTGCGGCCGCGGACACGCAAGCGCGCTACGAAGGATTGAAGCGGATCGCACGTGCCAAAAACACCCAATACCGATTTGAAACGAATGTGGGGGCAGGCTTGCCGGTCATCGACACCATTGAGCACCTGGTTCAAAGTGGAGACCGAATCCACCGCATCGATGCCGTGTTGTCCGGGACGCTGAATTACCTGTTCAGTACGTTTGGTCCAGAGTGCGGCTTTGTCGAGAGCGTGAAAGGGGCCATGGACGCAGGATTCACGGAGCCTGATCCGCGCATTGATTTGAGTGGGGTCGACGTGCAGCGCAAGATTTTGATCCTGGCCCGCGAAGCAGGCTACACGATGGAAATGGCCGATGTGGAGAATCCAGGATTCTTGCCTCCGGCGTTGATGGAGGGCAGTGTGGCCGATTTCTTGGACAAGTTGCCCACGGCTGAAGCAGACATGCAATCTCGGTTGGCCCAAGCGGCTTCTGAGGGCTTGCAGCTTCGGTATGTGGCCACCTTTGAATTGAGCGCCTCAGGCGAGCCCACGGCCCGTGTGGGGTTGCAGGCCTTGCCGCCGACCCATGCGTTCTGTCAGCTTCAGGGCTCCGACAACGTGGTCATGTTGCACACGGACCGGTATGTGGACCGTCCACTCGTGATTCAGGGCGCCGGTGCCGGTGCCGACGTGACGGCGATGGGCGTTTTTGCCGACATCATGAGATTTGCCGCGACCCGATGAACCAGGTACCGACATTCTGCCGCGTTTGGGCCCCTGCCACGGTGGCCAACCTCAATGTGGGGTTTGACGCTTTGGGATGTGCCTTGAAGGCGCCCGGTGAATTCATGGAATTCCGCAGGATGTCCCAGCCGGGCGTTCACCTGGTCAACGGCCCCAACACCGCATTGCCGCTCGAGGTCGAAGCCAACGTTGCGGGGAAGGCGGCCGCGTCGCTTTTGAGCGCTTTGGGCAATCCTTTTGGTGTGGAAGTGACGGTGACCAAGTCCATCTTGCCAGGAAGCGGCATTGGATCCAGCGCGGCTTCGGCTGTTGCGGCTGTGGTGGGCATCGATGCGTTGGCCGAGGCAGGCATGCGCCGCGACGAGCTGTTGCCCTTCGCCTTGGATGGCGAAGCGGTGGCGAGTGGGGCGCGTCATGCGGACAATGTGGCGCCCGCTCTGATGGGGGGCATGACGTTGATCGATCCGCAGGGCAAGGTGTGCCCCTTGCCGGTACCTACATCTTGGCACCTTGTGGTCTTGCACCCGCAAGTGGTCATCAAGACCGCCGAATCCCGGGCTGTGTTGCCCGGGGAAGTACCTCTGTCCGATGCCGTGAATCAGGCGGCGTGGTTGGGGCGCTTCGTGCACGACCTGCATGCAGGGAATGAGCTGGAGGCCATGTACGCCTTGGAAGACCTGCTTGTCGGACCCCACCGCGGTGCGTTGATGCCGCATTGGGACGCATGCCAAACCGCAGCCAAGGACGCCGGAGCGCGCGCCGGAGGCATCAGCGGAAGCGGCCCGTCCAGCTTTTGGGTGTGCCGTTCGGCTGAGGAGGCCTCCGAGGTGGGGGCAGCCCTTCAACGTGTCATGTCTGCCCAAGGCATGGGCCATCACCTTCACGTGACCACCATTTCAACCCAAGGAGCCCATGTTGTATCACAGTCTCACTGACCGTCAGCTGACCCGCAGCTTCGCCCAAGCGGTGGTGGAAGGGTTGGCGCCTGACAAGGGGTTGTATTATCCAGAGCGGATTCCATCCTTGCCTCAGGAGCTGTGGCTTTCGGAGGAGGATTTGAATCCCTGGGACCTTGGCGCTGCCATGATGGCGCCGCTGGCCGAGGGAGACCTACAGCATGAGGACCTGCTTGACATTTTGAAGGACGTGCTGAACTTTCCTTTGGAGTTGCACGAAGTGGAGGACAACGTCTACGCGCTGGAGTTGTTCCATGGACCCACTCACGCCTTCAAGGATGTGGGCGCGCGTTTCCTGTCGCGTGTGCTGCGTCGGGTCAGCGACAAGCGATTGACCATTTTGGTGGCGACAAGCGGGGACACGGGCAGTGCCGTGGCGCAGGGGTTCTTGAATGTCCCCAACATCGATGTGGTCATTCTCTATCCCCAAGGCCGAATCAGCAAGATCCAAGAGCAACAGCTGACCACAGCAGGGGCCAACATCAAGGCCTTGGAAGTGGAGGGTGCTTTTGACGATTGTCAAGCCATGGTCAAGGCGGCGTTCCTCGACAACGCCTTGCAAGCCGATCGGCCGTTGACGTCGGCCAACAGCATTAACATTGCGCGCTGGATGCCGCAGAGCATCTACTACGCGTGGGCCACCTACTTGCTGGGCCAGCCCGCGCAATTCTGCGTGCCTTCGGGCAACGTGGGGAATTTGGCTGCCGGCGTACTCGCAGCCCAAATGGGCATGCCCCATGCCGGGTTCATCGCCGCCACGAATGCCAACGACGGCCTGGCCTCGTTCCTGCAAGGGGCGTCCTTCGACGCGCGCCCGTCGGTGGCCACATTGAGCAACGCCATGGACGTGGGGGACCCGTCCAACCGTCCGAGGTTGGAAGCCCTGTACTGCGGAGACTTGTCCGCGATGCGGGCCGAGGTCAAGGGCGCCACCCTGGACGATGCAGGAACCATGCGGGTCATGAAGGACGTGCTGGACCGGACGGGCTACGTCATGTGCCCCCACACTGCTGTGGGGTACGCAGGCCTGATGGCCCACCGCAATCCAAACGTGCCTGGCGTGGTGTTGGCCACGGCCCATCCCGCGAAGTTTGGGGAGGTTGTGGTACGCGCCACTGGCCACGTGCCCGACCTGCCTGACCACCTTGCCGAGTGCTTGAACAAGACCAAGGAAGCCAAGGTCATCCCGCCCACGTACGAGGCGCTCAAGCGTTACTTGCTCGCGTAATCCGAGGCCTTCTTCCAAAGGCTCTTCCGTCCAATGCGGGCGGAGATGTAATCCTTTTCCAACGACCATCCCCGAGCCGGGCTGTATTCGCGGCCGTAAAAGATGATTTGGAGGTGGAGCTTGTTCCAGCGTTCCTCGGGGAAGAGCCGCTTGGCATCGCGCTCGGTTTGTTCCACCGACTTGCCGTTGGTGAAGTTCCAGCGGTGCATCAAGCGGTGGATGTGGGTGTCGACGGGAAAAGCCGGCACGCCAAACGCTTGGCTCATCACCACCGCCGCGGTTTTGTGACCCACGCCTGGCAAGGCTTCGAGGGCGTCAAAATCCTGCGGGACGTCGCCGCCGTGCTGCTCGACGAGGATGCGGCTCAGTTCGGAAATGGCGGCACTTTTGCGGGGCGACAATCCGCAGGGACGGATGATTTGGCGGATGTCCTCGACCGATTGCCGCATCATGTCGCGCGGGTTGTCCGCGAGTTCGAACAGGGCAGGGGTGACGGTGTTGACCCTCGCGTCGGTGCACTGCGCCGACAGCAGCACGGCCACGAGCAAGGTGTACGCATCGGTGTGGTCCAGCGGCACGGGCGTTTCTGGGTACAAGGACTCCAGTTCGTCCATGACCCAATGGACGCGGTCCGCTTTGGTCTTCAGTTCAATCATCGGTCGCGTCTGCTTCAGGGTTCACACTTTCCCAAACCAGCGTGGGCAGTTCCCAGTTCAACATTTCGCGCTTTTCAGCGCCAAGGCCTGCCTTGTCGATGCCTTGGATATACACCTCGTTGACTTGGTCGGCAAACTCGTGAAAGAACACGCGGTTGGTCACGCGCCAGGTCGCGCCGCGGCCCGGGACCGGGGCGGATTCGAGGTAGAGGTAGCTGACGTCGAGCTCAATTTCTTTGCCCACCCACGTCCAGGCGAGTATGGAGTCGCCGAGTTGGAGGGTCAGGTTGGCGTCGAGCCAAGCCGCGATGGCCTCATCGGCAGACGGCCATTCCTCGTCGTCCCCAAGCCAAATCTTCACTTCCTCACCCAAGTCGTCGTGGTTTCGCAGGGCCAACTCGAGGTCGTCCGTGAAGACGCGCAAGGTGGTTTGGACGGTTTGCGTTTGGGGGTTCCAACGCATGTCGGTGCGCGAGAAATGAAAGTCATGAAGCTTCGCAAAGCCTGCCAGCGTCATGAGGACAAGGCATCCGACCATGGTCACGCCCAACCTTTTCTCACGACGGAATCGAGCGGTTGTGGATGCTTTCATGGTCTGGGTCGGCTTCACAGGCATGGTGCAAATGTATCTTTCAGGCATGGAAGATGTGTTTGCTCGCGAAGAGGTGGCGGCGTTGAAGGTGCAGGTGAAGTCTGCCAAATCGGTGGTGGTGACCTCGCACCGTTCCCCCGATGGGGACGCCATTGGGTCGTCTTTGGCGCTCAAGCACATGCTCTCTGCGATGGGGGTGTCTTCCACAGTCGTCATGCCGGACGCCTATGCCAAATTCCTGCACTGGATGCCTGGCCAAGACACGGTGCGCTTTCACGATGCCGAGCCTGAAGCGGTGAGCGCCTTGGTCGCGGAGGCGGACATGTTGTTCTGCCTCGACTACAATGCGCCTTCACGGGCCGGAGGATTGGGCGAGGCGGTGAAGCAGGCATGCGACAAGGAGGGAAGTACCGTGGTCATGATCGACCACCACCAAGAGCCTGAGCCGTTTGCGGACGTCATGCTGTCTGACCCCACCACGGGCAGCACCTGTGAGTTGATTTACCGGCTGCTTCAAGCGTGGGACATGGAGGGGATGCTAGACGCTGATATGGCCTCATGCCTTTACTGCGGCCTGATCACCGACACGGGAAGCTTTCGATTCTCGTCCGTGCAGCCCTCAAGCCACGAAATGGCCTCGTCCTTGCTCGCAACGGGCATGGACCACAGCCGCATCCACAGTTTGATCTACGACGCCTGCCGCTTGGAACAGGTTCAGCTCACGGCCTACGCCTTAAGCCAGAAGCTTCAAGTCTTTCCGGAGCACCGCAGCGCCATCATCAGTCTGAGCCTCGAGGAACTCCAGCGTTACAACGCCCAAAAAGGGGATACCGAGGGACTCGTCAACCGTGCCCTGGCCATCGAGGGCATCAACTTCGCCGCCTTCATCAAGGAGGATGTGGACCGCGTCAAGATGAGCCTCCGTTCTCGCGGAACATTCAGCGTCCGGGACGTGGCGGCAGCCCATTTCAATGGGGGAGGCCACCACAACGCTGCGGGTGGCGCATGTGAAGGTGAATCGCTGCAATCGGTCGTAGACCGCATGGTGGCGTTGATTCCGACGTGGTCGGATGGCCTGCAATACGACGACTGAATGGGTCGGCGGCGCGTTTCGTGGGCAGTCTTCGGGGCCATTCTAGTGGCCAGTTGTGTGGAGCCACAACCCCAAACACTCACGCTACCCACAGCTGCCGACCATGAAAAAAAAGTGAGGCAAGCCATGGTGGAGTTCAACGAGGCTCGCTTTCAAGAAGAATGTGCGGCCATCGACTCGGCAGTTGTCAAGACCGGTTTGCCGTTCGACATCTTGCCCGGCGGCGTTTTGCTGCAGCGCGACATCACAGCCCCACGGATGCAGGAAGGGTTGAAGGGGTGGCAGGCGTCACCTGGCGACCGGGTGCAATGGGCTTGGGAAGCGTACACCCTCGGCGGGTCGCTGTTGACCTCTGGGGCAGACGAGTTTGACGTGGAGCGCGGCGCCGTTCCCCGAGCGTTTCACGAAGCGGCCAAATCCCTGGGCCACGATGTGGGAGCCGACGTGTGGTCGCCTTCGGTCTCGGCTTTTGGGGTGCGGGGTGTACCAGAAGAGATCCCACCGTTTACGCCCGTTCGCCTACACGTGCGCCAAACTCGATCGGTTGAAGACACCGCGTGGTGGGGTGCAGTGCAGCGCGGTGTTTTGGACGAAGCTTTTTGGCTCGAGAACGCTGTCCAATCGATGAAAGGGCAGGGGCGGCCTGTCAAAGTGACGGAAGGGGTGTGGGCGCAAATGCATTCTGAGCACAGCAAGCCGCGAGAAGTCGATGAAACGGTCCTTCTTCGTATCCGAACCACCACCCTCGATGGATCTATGAAGCGTGAGACCCAAATGGAATGGCAGGTGGGTACCCAAGACCAGCTCGTTCCGGCGCTCGAGCAGGCACTGGCAAGCGTGCCAACCGCCCAAACCTTGACTGTGTGGTGCACCTCGTCCATGGCCTTCGGCCGCGACGGATCTCCGGAAGCAGGCATTGCCCCTCACACCCCACTCCAGTTTGAGGTCGAGATGGCGCAATGACAATCTGTCGAATACCATGAAGTAAGTATTTCTGAAGACTAACGAGTGGTTTGAGGCGATAAAAGTTTTATCTTTTCTGTCACCTTACTTGATTGTTGTGCTGCTTTCCAACTCCTTTATCCGCATTCGGAGGCTCGCCCTGCTGTGGTGTCTCGTCCTGATTCCTGTTGCCAAGATGGGGCAATGTGAAGTGGAAGTCAACGAACTTGATTTGGGCAGTGACATAATCACTTGTGAGCCCTCTGTGTTGCTCGATGCTGGAGAAGGATTCGACGCTTACAATTGGAGTACCGGGGAAACGACACAGGCAATTCAGGTCAGCTCTTCAGGCTACTACTCGGTCGAAACTCAAGTCAATTCAAACGTCGTAGTTGGATCTATGTGGTTTGATGGAATAAATGACATTGTCCAGGTGAATGGCTGCACGGATCCCGAGGATTGTACGGGAGAATTGTCTGGTCTTCCCACCGGCAATCAATCCCGGACAATCATGTTTTGGGTGAAACCCCAGGCTGATGGCAACAATTTTGGCAATGTTCTTTCTTACGGGTTAGGCGGCCCAACCTGTGGGACAGGCAATTGCAACAACCAAAGATTCTCTGTGGCAATTAGCAAGTGGGGGGGGTACAACAAAGTGTCTGTGATTGGTCAAGGCAACGATTATCATTCCAATCACTTATTTGGGAATGATACATGGACTCACGTGGCCGTTGTTTATGATGCAGCAACGTCGTATCTCCGTATTTATGTCGATGGGCAGTTGACAAATACGTCCTACAAATCCTACAATACCGCATCAAATACTCACTTGTTTATTGGAAAAAACACCCAGGATAGGCCTGATGAGTATTTCAAAGGTGCACTTGCCCATGTTCAGCTTCGTAACGTGGCTCTAGACGCAAACGCGATCAGCAATCATATGGGCTGCGCACTTGACCAAACGGGAGGTGGATTGGTTGGCAATTGGCTTCTGAATGAGGCTTGGGGAGGCAATGGAATGGGAGTTTTAGACTGGTCAGGAAATAACGATTGTGGAGTCAATTCTGGAGCCGTGATTCAATCGGATGGTGTGTCGAGCTCTTGTGGATCAACCATTCAGCAAGATGGATTGTACATTGAATTCACAACGCCAGATGCCCTTGGCGTTTGTGGGGGTGGTTGCACCATTGATTCTGACGATGACGGTATTTGCGACTGCGATGCTTCTTGGACATGTGGCAATCCCTATCAATACCAAGGTTATTCTTACTCTACGGTGGCCATAGGCGATCAATGTTGGTTTGCGGAGAACCTCAGGAACCAGGCATATGCAAACGGCGACCTGATTCAAGCCAATTGGAGCGATGCAGATTGGGCATACCCTTACGATGCCAATGACAATGCTATTGGCGGGTCAAGGGTCTACGGGGAGTCTGACAGCTGCTCATCCTACTTAGACGATTTTGACGTTTGTGAATCGCCGGAACTGGCTCTTGAGGCGTACGGTCGCCTGTACAACTGGCACGCCGTCAACGATTCTCGCAATCTTTGTCCCAGCGGCTGGTATGTGCCTTCGTCGGACGATTGGATTTCGTTGGTTGACCTCTTTGGTGGGATCAATAGCGCGGCTCCTTCGTTGAGAAGTTCTACGGGGTGGTACGGCAATACTGGCACGAATACCTCTGGATTTTCTGCCTTACCCGGTGGCAGTGTAACTCCAGAGAGTGTCTTCAATCACTCGGGTACCCAGGGTGCCTGGTGGACCTCCACTTGGAATTCTCAAGTTCCAAGTGGAGTGGGGTGCGATTCGTGCCCGGAATTTCGATCGACTACATGGCATGGGGACAGATTTGGCAATTGGTGGTTGCCACCAGAATATGGATGTTCTGTGCGTTGTGTCCAGTCTCAAGATATGGCCGGACCTGAGGATGGGTGCAACTGCTCAGAAATTCCAGAGGGCGACTGCGACTGCGATGGCAATCAGCTTGATGCGATTGGCGTATGTGATGGTGCTTGCATGTTTGACTTGGACAGCGACGGCATCTGTGACGACGCAGACGATTGTGTTGGCACTTATGATGCATGCGGTGTGTGCAACGGCCCAGGCGAGATTTATGAGTGTGGCTGTACTGATATACTTGAGGGTGATTGCGACTGCGATGGCAACCAGCTAGATGCCGTCGGTGTGTGCGGTGGTGGGTGCACCATTGATCTCAATCATGACGGTATTTGCGACTGCGACCCTGACCCTTGGGTGTGTGGAGCTCCATTCGAATACCATGGGGATTTGTATGCAACGGTTGACATCGACGGCCAATGCTGGTTTGCGGAGAACCTCAGGAACTCGAACTATGCGAATGGAGATGTTATTCCATCCAATTTGGGTCTTGCGGAAATGCAAAACACTACACAGGGGTGGACGGCTGTTTATGGGCAGACAGAGTTGGGAGGGGATGTTACAGAATGTTCGTCCAATACCCCTGATTTCGATGCCTGCCAGTGGGAGTTGGCTCTTCAAGAGTACGGTCGATTGTACAATTGGTATGCCGGGGTTGATGCCCGAGGTCTTTGTCCCAGTGGTTGGCATGTGCCCACTGATTTGGAGTGGAATGTTTTGACAGACCATTTTGGCGGCATGTCCGTTGCAGGCGTCGCATTGAAAGCTGAAACAGGATTTTCGAATGATGGTGGTGGTACAAACTCATCTGGATTTTCAGGATTGCCTGGTGGCCATCGCAATCATGTTGGAAACTATGGTGGATCGGGTGATTTTGGGGGTTGGTGGCTCGCTTCTGACAATGGATGGCAAGGCCATATGAGATCTGTTTTTTCAGGATCAGATGAAGTGGGCACTTACACCCACCAACATAAATGGCGAGGGAAATCCATTCGTTGTATCCAGTCTCAAGATGTCGCAGATTCTCAAGGTGGTTGTAGCTGCGCTGATATTCCAGCGAGCGACTGCGACTGCGATGGCCACCAGCTCGACGTATTGGAAGTGTGTGGTGGATCATGCACCTCTGACGCTGACGGCGATGGGGTGTGCGACGATATTGACGAATGCGTTGGTTCCTTCGATGAGTGCGGCATCTGCAACGGCCCAGGTGTGATATACGACTGCGGATGTGACGTGATTCCAGCAGGGGATTGCGACTGCGATGGCAACCAGCTTGATGCTTTAGGCCTCTGCGGTGGTGGCTGTGTGATTGACTTGGACCAAGATGGCATCTGCGACACTGAAGACGAATGCGTTGGTGTCCTTGATGCGTGTGGTATTTGCAACGGTCCTGGTGCGATTTACGACTGCGGCTGCGATGCGATACCAGCAGGTAATTGTGACTGCGATGGCAACCAGCTAGATGCCTTGGGTGTCTGTGGCGGCGAATGCAACTCAGATACCGATGGCGATGAAGTTTGTGATGACGTTGACGATTGTATTGGCATCTTTGATGAATGCGGCATCTGCAATGGTCCTGGCGCGATTTATGACTGCGGTTGTGAGGCGATTGCAGCAGGGGATTGCGACTGCGATGGCAATCAGCTTGATGCCTTAAATATTTGTGGAGGATTGTGCGCCTCAGACATCGATGGTGATGGTGTTTGCGACGACATAGACCCATGCATCGGCGAGTTAGATGCCTGTGGTGTTTGCAATGGTCCAGGCCCCATTTACTCATGTGGATGTACGGAGGATGCCTCACCGCCCACATTTATTTCAATTCCTCAGGATTACACGTTAGAATGCTCTGACGACCTCGTCTTGGGCGATGCTACTGCTTCAGACAGCTGCGGTGAGGTGACAATCGAAGTGTCTAGCGAGACGATCGCTGGTGACGCTGCAGGCAACTACACAGTTGTTCGCACGTTCACTGCGACGGATGATGCTGGCAACAGCACATCTGCTACCCAGACAATCACTGTTCAGGACACTACGGCTCCTGAGTTGACTATCCCAGCGGACTACACGTCCGAGTGTTCTGATGAGCTCGTCATGGACGCCGCCTCTGCATCAGACAACTGCGGTGAGGTGACAATTGAAGTGTCTAGCGAGACTATCGCTGGTGACGCTATAGGCAACTACATAGTTGTACGCACGTTCACTGCGACGGATGATGCAGGTAACAGCACATCTGCTACTCAGACAATCACTGTTCAGGATACGACAGCCCCTGAGTTCACGAGCGTTCCTGCGGACTACACTTCTGAGTGCTCTGACGACCTCATCTTGGATGATGCTACTGCTTCCGACAACTGCGGTGAGGTGACGATTGAAGTGTCTAGCGAGACGATCGCTGGTGACGCTGCAGGCAACTACACTGTTGTTCGCACGTTCACTGCGACGGACGATGCTGGCAACAGCACGTCTGCCACCCAGACGATTACGGTTGAGGATACGACCGCCCCAGAGTTTGAATACGTTTCCGAGGATTTCATTGTTCACTGTTCGTTTGGATGGGAAGACATTCCTGAGGTCGTTGTTTTTGACGGATGTGGTGAAGTTGATGTTTCAATTGACTTAGACACTATAGATGTGGAACAGAGCGATGAAACAGAAATCATCATTGTCTATTCCGCGATGGATGAGGCTGGTAACATATCACTTGACACTTGTCAGGTGACAATCGAATTTCTTGACATCGATGGAGACAACATCTGTGACTTGGGAGATGATTGCGTCCTGCAAACCAGCCAGATCACGGCCCCTCCTGGAATGAACCAATCGCTCCAAGGCCAAAGACTCGAAGTCCCCGCGGATATCAGAAATGTTGAAATTTCTTTGATGGTTTGCTCGTCATCTGACTTTGAGATGTCACTGAAGACCTTGCCCACATCGTCGACGGACTTATCCTTCTTAGAAACACAACATTGGACGGAGGGGGCACTGTTGGCAAGTGCAAGTCAGGAGAGTCAGAGTGCTGAAAATGTCGATTTTTGCAACACGCAATATTTCGGAACGTCGTTTTACAACGAAGTGACCTTCCATTTTGACTCTTTGGCACTGCAAGAGAATGGAAGATACGTCCTTGAAATCGAGCAAGGATTCGTTTTGAATTCGTGGGATGGAATGGATACACCAGGGGCTTTTGTAGGGGAAGGAGAGGTCAATGCCAACATCTGGCACCGACTGTCTGGATGCACTGTGGAAGGGCTCTCGTTTGGTTGTACAGATTCGACAGCCTGCAACTTTCTTGAAGAGGCAGAATTTGAAAATGGAGGATGTGTCTATTCTTCATCAGGTTTTGATTGCAATGGAAATTGCTTGCTGGACCTCAACGCCAATGGCATCTGTGATCCGGAAGAAATTGTTGGATGCGATGATTCACTTGCAGTGAATTTCAACCCATTGGTGAACGTGGTGGATTTAGAATCGTGTATTTACGATTCGTGCCAGATGATTTACGGTGTTGGTGCATACACTTCCGCTTGTGGCTGGTGTGTCGGTGGTGAAGCTCCACAAAATGAGGAAACTTGTCAAGGCGTCTGCGTATCGCCCACCAGTCTTCAGCACATGCCTTCTGGGGGGCTAGAGTTCGCAGGGATACAAGGCCAACACGTCTCCATTGATTCCGATCAAACATTGATGGCGATGAGATTGAAACTTTGTCCATCACAAACACAACAGGTTAACCTTCGTGGGGCTCACGAAAGT
>NYSX01000075.1 GCA_002683345.1 Flavobacteriales bacterium | reverse complement strand
CGCATCTGTTGAACCGACGCCGGAATCATGTCAACGTTCGATCGCTCTTCGCCGACCTCTGCGATGAGGGTCTGCCGATCCTGGATGTCCATGCTAAGGGGGAGGTCTTGGGCAACAGCGGCATCAAAGGCAGCTCGAAGCGTCATGGCCTCTTCCTCGGTCATTGCAACTGGTCGAAGGTCGAGACGGGAACGTTCCCTCCCAATCTGATTGCCGACGGTTCGGGCGCCATCAAACAACCCGTAGGAAAGTCCGCTCAGAAGGTGTTGTGCGGTATGCATCCGCATGTGAGCGTACCGACGCTCCCAGTCGATTGTCCCTGTGACCGCATCACCGACCTGAAGGTTATGGTCTTCAGGAAGTCGGTGAAGAACGGCGTCACGCCCACGAACATCACTGACTGCGAGCGAACCTGTTGGGCCAGCAAGGTGCCCGATGTCGCAAGGTTGACCGCCCCCTGTTGGGTAGAACAAGGTCTGATCGAGGACCACATCAGCACCGTCAACGTCCAAGACGTCAGCCGAGAACGTTGTTGCGTACGTCTCGTCAAAGGAGTCGAGATACAGGCGTCGGGTGGAGTGGTTCATGCAACACCCAAGCGATTCGAGGCCATCAAGTCGTGCACGGCTTCACGCGAACGACGTGCACACCTTGCTGCGTTGAGTGGTCCGTCGTCTTCGTCCCATTTCATGACCATGGATTCCAAAGTGAATGGTTTGATTTCATCAAGCTCGGATGAGGACGTGGTCCAACACTCGATGGAACCATCACCCCTTTCACCCGTATTTACCGACCGAACGGGTGTGCCTCCAACGGTAATGGCTCCGTACCAAGTACATGTTCGTGTATGAGACAACAGCGGGGCACCGGCGCTTGATGCTGGTTCAGTTACGTCCTGATCCGCCAGGAAAACATGTTGAACACCAACAAGGGGGACGGTTCCTGTTCCTGTTGACTGCAAAACCCCGTCGTGCCGTTGAATGCGAATGCGTGTCGCGCTCCTTCCACCCGAATCCGTAAACCGATGGACAAGTCGTTTCACAAGCCATTGGCTCCTGCATGTGATGTTCTCAGCTTCTTGCTTGGCAACTGCTTCTTCCAGGGTGGGCAGAGGCCACGCGAGAACCGTCGTGTCCCAAAGCCCGCACCCGCCATGTGGGAACCCAAATTCAGCATGAGCCGTCGTCAACATCACTGAATGCCCATGTTCCAAGAAACACTGTGCTGCTGTAACAGCAACCAACCCGCTACCAACGACGATGATCATGGATTCAGCTCCATGGACAGTGCGTCAACAGGACAACTTGGAAGGCAATGGTCACACAATGTGCACGTGGCGTGGTCGATTTTAACCAGCCAACCGGTGAGTTTCAGGGCGTCAACTGGGCAAACCATGATGCATGCTGCACAACCAAAACACCGATCATCGTCCACCTGGAGCAGGTGTCCAATGGACGGCATGAACGCCGCGATGGAGTTCTTGTTCATGGATTCCTCGTCAATCCGCATGGTCTAGATTCCATTGGATGGAACATTCGACGACTTCCAAAGGAAATCGCTGTTCTGAACGAGACCCCTACGTTTCCATTGGAACACAAGATGTGCTCGTATGATAGCGAAGAGGTCGAAAGAAAAATGTCGAATCGAAGACGTCATTGGAGGATATGACAGTGTTGGTCTATCATCTTCTTCGCATGAACAACAGAAATTCTTGTGCCTGAATAGGAAGAAATCGTCCAGTGGAAATGCAGGGGTGTACGTCCACAGATTCATGTCAGAAGGCGCCTTCGTGTGGTTATGGTGATGTACGATCCAGGTCGAACGTCCACCTACCCTTCTCTCCCTCCAGAACATGGTTTCCGGTTTCATTACCTTGGTGGAGGTGATGAGGTCGGTAACGTTGGCATCATGATGGAAGATCCATCTGGAACCAAGCTTCTGCTCGACTATGGGTTGGCCCCGACCAACCCACCACGCTATCCAAACGAGGCCCCACGGGTGACGGATGCGGTCATCACACATTCGCATATCGATCATCTTGGGATGGCGCCTTGGCTTGCTGCACAACATGGCACGCGATTGCATGGTTCTAGTTTGACCGCAGCCATCGCAGAACCAATGTGGTACGATTGCCACAAGGTTTCCTCCATTGAAGGCTACCCACTTGCTTGGGACAAGCGAGACATCGACATTGCAGTCGCATCATGGACGACCCATGGCTGGTCTGAACCTTGGCAGCATGGTCCATGGACGTGCACCTTTTACCCAGCGGGGCACATCCCAGGTGCGGTGATGCTTCGCGTGGATACTGGTGCGTATCGCGTGATGTTCACCGGCGATTTCGACACGCGTGATTCCCCGCTTGTGGCCGGTGCTCAGCCGCAAGATGTTGATATTTTATTTCTGGAAGGTACGTACGGGGGCCGATCGCATCCAGACCAAGAAGAAGAGCTTGAACGCTTTTTGGCCCGTATTGACCAAGTGGTTGCTCGCGGAGGCACCGCCCTAATTCCAGCATTTGCCAACGGTAGAACCCAAGACGTCATCATGCGATTGCACAAACACCGTCCCCACCTCAATGTGCACGTAAATGGAATGGGCAAACTCATCGCTCAACACCAAATGGAGCATGAACACCTTCTCCGTGACCCCACAGCTCTGCGGAAAGCCTGGTCATGGGTCAAGCGTATTTCATCCAAATCGGACCGCAAGCGAGCGCTCGATGCGGACGTCATTGTGTCCACGTCTGGTATGCTCGACGGCGGTCCTGCCTTGTGGTTCCTCAACCGTCTTCGGCATGATTCACGCAACGCGATCCTGTTAACAGGCTACCAAGCACGTGGGAGTGGAGGTCGTTCTTTGCTGGACAACGGTCGGTTGGAGATTTACGGAAACATGACACACATCGACCTCGAAATCGACCAGTTCTCCTTTTCCACCCACGCCGGTCACGACGAAATCGTCGAATTCGCCAAAGCGTGCAACGCGAAACACGTCGTCATCTACCACAGCGATCCAAGTCACGCACGACCTCCACTTGCTGAAGCACTTGAAGCCAACGGACACACGGTGCACACACCCGAAAACGGTGTGCCGTACACCATTGTCTGAGCCTTCTGGCGCCTTCGATGACCCCTTTAACCCTCAACGTTCTTTGGTTTTGTATCACTCCGATTTATAAGTAAATTGAACCACTCGACCACCAATGAACATCTTACACAACACAAAACTCTGGCTCCTCATCATTGCCGTGATGCACACCGTCATGGGTGGAGGAGGAACATACGCCACGTACGGGATGGACTCTCTTGCGATTGTCGGCTTCTTCTGCATGGTTGGCCTCTACCTCTTCTACGCCGCCCTCATGGTGGAAGGACAAGCACAAGCCCGCTGGGCTGCGGTGCTTTGCGGTCCTGTTGTCGTGTGGTTCGTCCTGTGTTCCCTCATGGGACTCACCATGTTTGGAGACCCCGCCGCACCAATGCCTGAGTCGATCATGCCCATTGTCCTGTGGGGCCTGCCTGCCTTGTCCGGTGTGATGGGTTGGAACATGGAAGAGGCGAATACGTCTGCAAGCGCGGAGGCTTGAACATGGACGCCAAGACCATCCTGAATCCAAAGTGGTGGCTGCTCGCGTTCGGCGTGCTTTTCTTCCTTGCGGGTCTTTCGAATTACCTCGGTGCCGAGGGCTCTGCAGACACAGCATACCCAGGCGATTACACGGCACGTGACGTGTTCTACGAGCAAACCTTTGGCCTCTTCACCATGGTGGCGGCAACCCTGGCGATTGTGACCTCTTTGAAGGTCAGTGGCCGCGAGCTTTCCATCCTCAGCATGACCTCATCCGGGGTGATGATGGCCTTCATGGTGCTTCACTACTTGGCCGGTGAGAACGTCAACTACGGGTTCAACGATCCTGTCATCCTGGGTGTTGTGTTGTCCTTGCTGGCTCTGCTGGGCATCGCAGGTTTCCTTCACCTTGAGGAAGGGGGCGAAACCCCGACTGAGAACACGTCGGAAGGTTGAATCATGACGGTGCTTGATACCCTTCGCGACATGCGAACGGCCGCGGCCGCCAACGGTATCATCGTTGCTTTCCACGTCTATGTGGCCTTGGCTTTGGAAGGCTTGTGGTTCCTGATCCCAGTGATCATTGTCGGTGCTCTCATCGCCGGCGCTGCCTTCACCAAAGGCAGACTCGGGGCAGGACTCCTGGCTTTGCCGACAGCAGGTTACCTTCTCTTGATCCCTGAGCTGATCAATGCTCTTTCGAGCGAGAACACACCTGGAATCATGGAGTACGCCCTCATCCCGTTTTGGTTTGCAACGATCGTGGTGAACCTCCTTGTCATCTACACTGAATGGACCGGTGCATCTCACCCACCATCAGAGGCGTGACGGATGAACCGCACTGTGCTGACCCTCCGCGTATGCGGATGGTCCAGCATCGCCATGGGACTTGTCTTCTTGCTCATTCCAGGGTGGTATGCTGAACTTGAAGGCGCCACGACCGACAACATCGCTTGGCTTCGTAACCTCGGGGCTGCTCTTGTGGCGATCAACGGCGTTGGGGCTTTGCTTGCGGCTCAGGACCCAATCACTGAGCGCCGCTTGTATGACGTGGTGACGCTGGCCTCTGTGCTGGAGACCATGGCCCTCGGATGGTCCACCCTGACGTGGGAATTTACCGCCACGAAAACCGTCTTCATCACCGGGCCGCTGGCTTTGGCAGCGTTGGTCAGTGTCGCTTTGGTGATCGTTCGCCCCAACCATGCAACACAGGTGCAAACAACACAGGTTGATACCTTAACGCCGTAAGATAGACCCATGGATGCCAACCGACCCCTTCCGTTGTTCGTCCTTCCCATGACCCTCATGCCAGGTGAGGTCACGCAGCTACGCGTGTCCGAGCCGAGGTACAAACAAATGCTCGACACCTGCATTCTCGATGACCTTCCCTTCGGTCTGGTGCTCAACGATCCGTTCCAACCTGTTCGAGGTTGGGACGGCCCGAGGACGACCGGCACCCTCGCGTACATCGAGCACCATGAGGAGGCGGGCAGCAACCACATGCTGGTGGTTCGCGGTGGCGAACGTTTTGATGTGCTCGAGGTGATTGAACCTGCTCTTCCACCGTTCTCTGACCCCGCCGTGAACGATTTGGTTGGCGAGGACGGTTTCTTCCCAGATCAAGAGGCGTTGATGGCTCGCGCAGAAGAACTTGGCCGGGCCGATCTTCCCCTTCACATCAGCGCCACCGTGCAGATTCGTCCTTCACTCGAGCCTGACGAGGATGCGTCCACCATGGTGTTCAACCTCGTGCGAAGCACGATGACCGCCATCGCCGGCGCGATGGGCATCGACGAAGACACCGCCAGACCATGGGTTCAGTCCCGCATCGATGAAGTCGAAACATCCGGGCCCGATGGCGTGTTCCTGGCTGCATCAATGGTGCTACCCGACCTTGAGAGCCGGCAACTCGTCCTGGCAAGCTCAACGCTTCAGGAAGCCGTCGGTGAATTCGAAATTGGCCTTCGCGACCTCCGTCGCGATCTTGGTTTGGAAGAAGAGTAAATTCAGAAAAAGCGGGGATTGAAAACCTCCACATTGGCCGAACACACATGGCACGCTGGACGCCTGAACAGATGCCTTCTCCTGAAGGTCTCCGCGTTGTCATCACCGGGTCCAACACCGGCATCGGGTACGAGGCCGCACGTCTTTTTACGCAAGTCGGAGCGGACGTGACCCTTGCGTGCCGGGACATGGGGAAAGCGGAGGCGGCGATTCAGAGGATTCGTACCTTTACCCAGAACGGCTCGCTTGAGGCTCGACACCTCGACCTTGCTGATTTGGACAGCGTTACGGCTTTCTCCGACGCTTTTCGAAACGCACATGATCGCTTGGATCGTTTGATCCTTAATGCAGGACTGATGGTACCTCCCCTTGGGCGGACCGTTCAAGGATTTGAACAGCAATTTGGCGTCAACCACCTCGGTCATTTCGCCTTGACGTGCCATTTGCACCCACTTTTGGTTTCCACCAAGGGCGCGCGCGTGACATCAATCACGAGCGTCGCCGGTGACGTGGGCCGCATGTGGTGGAACGATCCGAACTGGGAGTCCATGCGGTACGTGCGGTGGCAAGCCTATGGGCAAAGCAAACTGGCCAACCAACTCTTCATCCGGGGATTGGCGGCCAGGGCACCGTACGACACAACGCTCGCCCACCCTGGTTGGTCTCGTACGCGACTGCAGCGCCACTCCATTGGAGCGACGCTTGGAAACGTCGTGCTTCGTCCGTTCAACATGAGCGCAGAACGGGGGGCTTGGCCCACCCTCCGCGCAGCCATGGAACTTGACGTTGCCCCCGGCGCGTATTTTGGTGCAAAGGGATTGACGCAACTTGCCGGACCACCCAAACTTCGCCGTCACGCCCGTAGGGCGCGAAACGATGAGGACGTCGAACGGTTGTGGGCATTAAGTGAAGACTTGACCGGACAACGCCTTGTCCTTGACTGATGCCTCACATGGAGAACAGAACCTTGCCGACGTTGTTCCCGTCATGCATGTGTTGGTGCGCGGCCGGTGCTTGCTCAATCGGAAAAACACGATCGATGACCGGAACAAGGTGACCTTCTGCAACGCCTTGGACCAACCGCTCCATCTGTTCAAGGATGACGTCTTGACGTGACCACGTGCCCATGTGAACGCCGAATAACGCGCGGTTTCGGGCCATCAAACGTAGTGGGTCAATTTCCTTCCTTCTCAGCCACGCAAGCGCGGTCCGAATGGGCCGACGCTTTTCGGACGGGGCAAAGCTGGACATGCCGAAGGTGTACACGTTCCCTCCTTCTCGGCATGCAGAGAGGCTGCGCACGAGGTGATCACCACCGATAGGATCCAGCACGTGATCCACACCAACTCCCTCGGTTGCCGTTCGAATCACGTCAACAAAATCCTCTGAATGACGGTCGATGGGCGTGCCACCGAACGAACGGATGATGTCGGCTTTTCCAGCAGAGGCTGTTGCCCACACCCGTTCGACCCCCGCCCATCGGCATAGTTGCAATGCAGCCGTGCCCACTCCTCCACCACCGCCATGGATGAGTACGGAATGTTCTGATGTAAGATGGCCAAGGTGGTGCAGCATGTGGTGCGCGGTCAGGTAGGTCACTGGCACGGCGGCCGCTGCCTCCAACGTCGTACCCTCTGGGATTCGAATGACGCGTTCGGCCGCGCAATTCAGATGGCTCGTGTGGGCGCCCGTTCCAGGTACGGCGATGACAGAATCACCAACTTCGAGATGGTCAACGCCTTTCCCAAGCGCTACCACGGTCCCGGATGCCTCGTATCCGGGCGTGAAGGGATACGGCGGTCGAGGGTTGTACAGTCCGAGCCGCTGAAGCAGATCGGCGAAGTTGATGCCTCCATATGCCACGTCAACCGCTACCTCACCAGGGCCTGGTGGTGATGCATCGAATGTTTCCACGCGCATCGTTTCTGGTGCGCCCGCCTTGGTGAACACCAACCGTTTCGGCATATGGGAGGGTCAGGGTGTGACCGTTTGAAACCGCCGCTGACGTGCACATGGAGCCGTCAGAATGGCTTTGAACGGGCGTGATTACAAGGAAACCATGAGCGCCCCATCCCATGAAACTGCAAAGCGCGTGCTGGACGCCATTGATCAGAGTGGAGCGCACTATGGCTCTGGCTTCCCAATGATCGCGAGTGAAAATGTGATCTCCCCGATGGTCCGGCGTGCATGTGACAGCGATCTTCACGGCCGGTATGCGGAGGGCCTGCCCGGGAAGCGGTACTACCAGGGTTGCGACGATTTCGACACCATCGAAACCATTGGCATCGATTTGGCCAAGAAGGTCTTCAACGCCAATTTTGCCAACATCCAACCGATTTCTGGAACGGTCGCCAACATCGCTGCCCTCAAGGCCATGGTGAAACCGGGCGACCGAATCACGGCGGTCTCTACCGCTGACGGTGGACACATTTCACACGCTCAGATGGGCGCGGTGGGTTTGCGGGGACTCGACCTTCACACCTATCCGTGGAACGAAGACCGCATGGAGCCGGACATCGAGGCTGCCGCGGCCATGATCCGTGAAACAAAACCATCTTTGGCCTTGTTCGGGGCCTCAGTGTTCCTCTTCCCCACACCTTTGCAAGAGCTCGCCGATGCCGCACACGAGGTCGGCGCACGGGTGATGTATGACGGCGCTCACGTGCTGGGCCTCATCGCGGGTGGTGTGTTCCAAGACCCGTTGAGGGAGGGGGCGGACATCATGACAGGCTCTTCGCACAAGACCTTCCCAGGTCCGCAGGGCGGGTTTTTGCTGTCCAACACAGACGATGAGAAGATGCAGCGACGCCTGAACAACGCGGTCTTCCCGGGTACAAATTCATCCTATCATCTTCATCATGTGGCCGGCAAAGCGGTGGCGTTGGCTGAGTTCGATGCTTTTGGTGCGGACTATGCCCAAGACATCGTCACCAACGCGAAAGCGTTGGCCGAATCCCTTGCTGCGGAAGGCTTCGACGTGTTGGCTGAGGAACGGGGGTACACCGCCAGTCACCAGGTCTTGACCCGACACGGTGAGACCGATTCTGGTGCCGGACGGGCCGCAGCAGCCCTGCTCGAGGAAGCCGGGATCATCACAAACATGAACATGCTTCCAGGCGACTCCCGGGCCCTTTCTCCTTCTGGCCTACGTCTTGGGGTTCAGGAATTGACCCGACACGGCATGGGGCCTGACCAGATGCAAGACGTCGCCGCATGTTTCCGACGTGTGTTGCTCGACGGCATCGATCCAGCACAAGTGAAGGGCGAGGTGGCTGCCCTCCGTGAAGGCTTCACTGAAATTCACTATTGCTTCTGAGCGTGAACGTTTCAGAGTGCTGCACGCACCCATTCGACACCGCGAAAGTCAAACGCTGTGAACGTCCGTGCGTGATCGGTCACGCTTCCTTGGTTTGCTTTCGACCAACAAAAGCCGCCGCTACAAGGGCGCTCAGCATCGTGGACACCACTCCAATGCTTGGTAAACCATCGCTCTCTTCTGCTTCCTTGACGGGCACCGCTTCGTCGGCGGTGTCTTCGGCATCCTCGCAAAGCATCCAGTGAATGTCAACACCAGGCGCTCCAGCCCCGGTGATGCCGCCAGCTTCTGCAAGGTACAAGTCATTGGAACCTGCCGGCCATTCGACGACAGAGTTCCCCGGATAGAAGCCAACGCTGCTGTCCCACACCGGTTGCCCGTTTGCTTCCCACGTGTCCTCACATGGGCAGACATATGGGGTCCAGAACTCGTCCAGTCCTCCGTCCACAATCGGATCTGCAACCCAATCAGGGCCGCCGCTTGCGTCCTCATGGATGAAGACAATCTGGTAGTAGTTTCCTGAATTCACGGGGAATTGGTACACGTCACCGATGACAGGCGCCGTCGTGTTGTCCCACACCGCCACGCTCAATCCGTCGCAAGGGCCAGGGCTTGGCCCATTGCCGTTGCAAAGGACCCAGTGGATGTCGATTCCCGGCTCTCCGCCACCGACCGAGACACCACCAGATTCCAGTGGGATGTACAGATTCCCCGTGTTTGCAGGATGTTCGACGACATAGTCTCCAGGATACGCGGTTCCTGCAACCCACACCGGCTCGCCGTTGGCTACCCATGTTTCCTTGCACGGACAGTCGATGGGTGACCACACGTCCATGTCAACGTCGGGCGCATTCACGCTCCAAAACGGACTTCCTTGGTTGACTTGGTAGTAGTCTTGAGAACCGCTCGGATACTCGTAGATCTCACCCGAACTCACGTTTATCGATGCGTCCCAGACGCCGATGACGTCCAATCCAGCGCATGGACTGGAATATGGCATCGCACTACCGTCGCAATGGTCCCAGTCAAGGGCGGACAGCGTTGGTTCCGAGCCATTAAACCAGTTGTCTAGAGCGATCCAAAGTGTACCGGACGTCGCAGGCCACTCGACCACGTCATTGACGCTGTACAACGTTGAAGCGTCCCACACCGGCTGGCCGTTTGCGACCCACGTCTCCTTGCATGGGCACTCGATGGGCGACCACACGTCCATGTCAACGTCGGGCGCATTCACGCTCCAGAACGGGCTGCCAGGATTGACCTGATAGAAGTCCTCAGACCCAGCAGGGTACTCGTAAATCTCACCTGAGGTGACGTTCATCGAGGCGTCCCACACGCCGACAATGTCCAATCCTGCACATGGCGTGGTGGCAGGGACGTTCGAGCCATAGCAAGGTTCCCATGACATGTCAGTCGAGGGCTCAGCACCGCTGAATTGGTTGTCGAGGGCAACCCACAGATCATTGGAACCCGAGGGCCACTCGACCACATCGTCTTCGTAGTACACCGTGGTAGCATCCCACACAGGTTCGCCGCTGTTCATCCACACCTCTTCACAGGGGCACTCCACCGGCGCCCACACGTCCAGATCAACCGTTGGAGAGAGGACCTCTTGGTCCACATATCCTTGGATGACCACCTGGTAGTAATTCTCCGAACCCGCGGGGTGTTCGTAAATTTCTCCCGTTGAGACACGGGCCATGTCGTACCATGCACCAACGTAGTCCAAGCCACCACAAGGACCGCTCGAGGCATTGTCCTGCTGGCCGCAGAGTTCCCATTCGTTCCCATCTGCCCACGGCTGTCCGGGTTCAACGCCTGCCGTGGTTGACGGCATGACGGCGATCCAGAAGGAGGTTGAATTTGCAGGATGGAGCACGATTGTCCCAGAGGTGTAGGTGGTGCTTGAATCCCAAACAGGTTGGCCCCCAGCCTCCCAAATTTCCTCGCAGGTGCAGTATTTCTCAGACCATGCGTCAAGATCGACGCCCGGCGCGCCCACCAACTGGGCACTAATGCCCGTTGAAACGATGTAGAAATTCCCTGACCCGGCAGGGTACTGGAAGATGTCTCCAGCGGTCACAATTGTGCTGTTGGTCCACACCTTCCCACCGGTTCCGTTGAAATCGTCGCATAGGAATCCAGTGGGGGCTTCTCCGCTGCACAACCTCCAGATCTGCGAGCTTTGGGAGCCCCCTGGCTCGATCCCCGTCCCATGATCGAACGAGTAGTACAACGCATTCGATCCCGCGGGCCATTCAACGACCGCATTTTGCAGGTATTCGACCGTCGCATCCCAGAGGGGCATGCCGCTGTCTTCCCAAATTTCCTTGCAGTCACAATGCAATGGTTCTCCCCATGCGTCGAGGTCGACACCAGGCGCGCCAACAGTTTGGCTGCTCATGCCCACGCCTACGACGGTGTAGAAATGATCTGAGTTCGCAGGGTACTCGTACACCTCACCCTCTGAAACGAGCGTAGAGTTTTCCCAAACTGGCGTGGAAACGTTCACCAGCGATGCACACGAACCCTCGCAGAGCGTCCAGATGCCCGTATCCTCTGAAGGAACATCACCCGCGCTCGTGCCGGCATCCAGCGCGAACCAAACGGCGCCGTTGTGCTCCAGAATTTGCCATGGGTTGTACGCGACTGTGGAATCCCACACGATGCCGCTTGCTTCAGCAATCTCTTCGCATGAACAAGGCCCAACCCATTTTGTTGTGGTCCCCGGCTCAGACGTGGGTCCTCCAGTCGTGGTTTGCCAGAAGTTTTGGGAACCCACGGGCCATTCAACAATGTCGTTGACAGTGTAGGATGCCGTACTCTCCCAAGTTGGGCCACCTAGGCCATCCGACATCATGACAAAGTCACAGTCCGAACTGGACCCACTCTGGTTACCCGAGAGCTGATGAGAATCCCTCGCACTGGCGTGTGTTGGGTCGGCTTCGTTTTGGGTTTCAAAATCCATCACAGTGCTGCTGTGGTCCATGCTGTAAACAGACATGTGCAGAACCATAATCGCGACGATCAACCAACAACTCAATTTGCGCATGCCCCGATGGGGTATTTTTTCCATATAGCGTTGTTTACGACGGACGCTCCCGCGCCAAGAAAAAACTCCTTTCGCGAAAACGCCACCGTTATCCGACAAGGGCGTTGCCCGAAGAGCGCTAAAGTTCAGGGTTGACGCTGCCGTTGGGTAGCCCATGGGCAGCTAAGT
>NYSX01000074.1 GCA_002683345.1 Flavobacteriales bacterium | reverse complement strand
TGGGCGACCATCAACTCGAGTGGGGCCTCAAGCACCGGCACGAAACGTTCGACGACGTCGTGTCGGAATGGAACGTGGTCGACAGCGCCGGGTTCTTCGCCCCCCACCCTGCCGACAACCTCGGCTACGTCGGCCCCGGTGGACGCCCTGACCAGTCCATCACCCTTCCCTACTACGTTCAGGCCAACAACGTCGTGTCGGCCCACCGAAGCACGGCCTTTGTGCAGGACACCTGGCGGTGGGCGACGGATGCAGGAAACCTCGATGTCAACCTCGGCTTCCGCGCCCACCGCTGGTCCGTCCTTCCAGACCCTTGGGCCGCCGGACGCAACACCCACCTCGTCGGGGGGCCGCGCGCGCACGCTTCCTTCACACCCACTGGCAAGCCCTTGACGTCTTACCGTCTTTCTGGCGGGTATTACTACCAACCGCCGTTTTACCGTGAAATGCGTGGACTGGATGGCCTTGTGAAGGATGACGTGGCGCCGCAACGCGCCATCCATGCTGTGGCAGGCGTCGACCACCAGTTCGAATCGAAAGGGCGCCCCTTCAAGCTCGTGGGCGAGTTGTACTACAAGGATTTGGACAACCTCATTCCCTACGAGATTGAGAACGTCCGACAGCGCTACTACGCCCAAAACAACAGCTCCGGATACGCCACAGGACTCGACGTCATGGTGAATGGAGAGTTCATTCCTGGCATTCAAAGCTGGCTGAGGATGTCGGCCCTGCAAACCGAGGAAGACCTGAACGACGACAGCTACGAGGAATACTACAACGAAGACGGATTGCGCGTCGTTCCCGGCTACCACTCCGGTCCATATGCCGTCATCACCGACACAGTGACGTTTTATCCGGGCATGATCCCCCGGCCCGCGGACCAGCGTTTCAGCTTCAGCTTGCTCTTCCAAGACGAGATGCCTCGTAATCCGGATTACAAGGTCTTGCTGAGCTTGTTCTATGGATCTGGCTTGCCCTACGGTCCGCCGTCGTTCAACCGCTACGAGGACGTGTTGCGCACGCCGGCTTATCGCCGTGTGGACGTGGGTTTCTCCCGCGTGATGTTCAGCGACGACGACGCACGAAGCGGACTCGTCTCGCTGGAGGTGTTCAACCTGTTGGGCATCAACAACACCATCAACCACAACTGGATCCAAGACGTCAACGGGCGGTACTACGCGGTGCCCAATTTCCTGACGGGACGACGGGTCAATTTGAAGGTGTCCTTCCAATTCTGAGGCGACACGCCCCCACCTTCCTGGATCTCACATGAACGACCTCGACCCGAGGGTCGCAGCCTCGTGGTGCATTGCAACTCGCTGAGCGTCAGGGGTGCTGTTTGGGCCTCCGCATGAAGAAAATCTGCATCAGAACGTAACCCCAAGGGGAAAACGGGCGTAAGTCCACATGTCTGAAACGTAGCAATCATGCGTCATCTCTCTACCCTATCCCTCGCAGCTGCTTTGACATTCACAGTGTCTGCATCTGCCCAAATGACCACCTACTCCACGTACGGCTCTGCCGCTGCGCTGGGCGACGGCTGTATGGAATTGACCACCGGACCGGCCAGCAATGCCGGATCGGTATGGGCGGAGGAACGCTTGGATTTGACCCGGCCTTTTCACATTCAAGCGAGCTTGAATTTTGGAAGCATCCCGCACGGTGCGGAAGGCATGGTTTGGGCCCTTCACACGGAGGGAACTGAAGTGGATGGTTACGGTGCGTTGGACCGTGCTTTTGGGGTCGAATTTGACACCCGAGCCCAAACGGAATTGGGCGACATCGACGCGGACCACATTGCCATGATCAACCACGGATCGTACGTGCACACGGACGGTCCTGACTCGTTTACTGCAGGGCCCGTGGCCGCGTTTGTGGACGGCGGGGATTTGGAAGACGGCGAAGACCATCTCGTGGACATCGTGTGGGACCCCGCAGGTCCTGAAATGCGCGTGTACCTCGACTGTGAGGAGCGTTTGGTGGCCAGCATCGATTTGATGGAAGACATCTTCGACGGCGAACGCTTCGCCACATGGGGCTTCACTGCGGAAACAGCGGATGCCTTCAACGTAGGCCGCGTGTGTTTGACGGAGAACGCCACCGGCACCGACACCGAGATTTATGCCTGCCCCGAATCTGCAGTGCAGTTGGTGGCGGGTGGTTTGGACGTGACCGAATACACATGGGCTCCGGGCAACGTCGTGAGCGACGCCACCCTCCAAGCGCCTTTTTACACTGGCGTGACGAGCAACACCCTCACCGTGACCTACACCAACCAATGTGGCGTGTCGATCACCGATGAGGTTCACGTGATCGTGGAGGAAGTGAATGTCACCCTCGCCAGCGAAGGCCAGGCCTTGACGTGCGCCAATGGTGGCGTGTTGTCATGCCAGGCGGTGTCTGATTTTGCCGAATACGTGGACTACACGTGGACGGTCAACAACGTCGAAGTTGGACAGGGCATGACGTTTGACATGGATGCCCCTGGCACCCTTGGGTTGGAGGTGACCTATCCCGGCACGAGCAGCTTGCTGTGTGCTGACAACTTCAGCATGACGGTGCTCGTCGACACGATGCGCTTTGACGTGGAAGCTGGCTTGCCCGGCACCATCACCTGTGCCAATCCCGCACTGGAACTGCTTGGCGCCACAACCAACGACCCT
The DNA here is from genome assembly GCA_002683345.1 of Flavobacteriales bacterium. Classification (GTDB taxonomy): domain Bacteria; phylum Bacteroidota; class Bacteroidia; order Flavobacteriales_D; family Sanyastnellaceae; genus UBA11663. The sequence goes on along the minus strand of NYSX01000074.1, from coordinate 3,860 downwards.
GCTGCGGCCATTGCGTGGACGACCGAAGATGGCGCCTTTGAGGGGGCCACAGACGTCGCCACGGCGTATGCCACAGCCGCAGGCACCTACGTGATGACCGTGACCAACCTGAACAACGGCTGCACCGCATCCGACGAGGTGGTGATGATGGAAGACACCGAACTTCCCGAAGTCACGTTGGGCTACCTCGACGGCACGCTCGACTGCGTGGTGCGTGAGGTCGCCATGAACGGAACCGACATCTTCCCCCAGGAATACACTCCCCTGGTGTCTTGGATGCATGCCGAGACAGGTGAAGTCGTCTCCAGCGACGTGGATCCCGTGTTCACCACGGCCGGAGTGTACACCATGGTGGTCGAATTCCTCGAAAACGGCTGCACCACAAGCGTCAAACAGGCGGCGGACGTGCAATCCAGCGTGGACGTGCTCGACTTGAGCGACATGGTGCTTCCCAATGTGATCACCCCTGACAACAACGGCAACAACGACCGCTTCATGCCGTTTGTCCCTGGACACGAGGACACGAACGTCTTGACCATGATGGACACCTACCAGATTCAGGTGTACAACCGTTGGGGCGACGTGCTCTTCCAAAACAACGGCATGCCTTTGCAGTGGGACGGCCGCGCCAACGGCCAAGTGGTCGATCCCGGATCGTACATCGTTTCGGTGTCGTACGAGGCCACCTGTGGCGGCGTCCAAAAGGGCGACCTGCAGACCACCCTCGAGGTCATTTACTGACCGCCGATCCGGGTTAAGAACGCCGCTTCGTCCATCAAGGGAATGCCGAGCTTCTCGGCTTTCTGAAGCTTGCTGGGGCCCATTTTGTCGCCGGCCAACACCAAGGTGGTCTTGGAGCTGATGCTCCCGACCAAACGGCCACCGTGGTTGGTGACGGCCGCTTTGGCCTCGTCGCGCGACATCGTTTCAAAGACCCCGCTGACCACAACCACTTCGCCTTCGAGCGCCGTGCCCAGGGGTTCTTCCAGCACAACCTCCATTTGCAATCCCGCCTCTTGCAGGCGCTGCACGACCGCCAAGAAGGTCGCATCCTGAAAATGACTGGCCACGCTCTCGGCCACGATGGGGCCGATTTCCTCCAAAGCCATCAGGTCTTCGACAGAGACGGATTTGAACGCATCCATGCTCTTCAGGGACTTGGCCAGGTTTTTGGCCACCGTTTCCCCCACATGACGAATGCCCAGCCCAAAGAGCACCCGCTCAAACGGCACCGACTTGCTCGTCTCCAGTCCATGGAGCAGGTTGTCCACGGATTTTTGGGCCATGCGCTCGAGGGGCAACAACTCCTCGGCCGTCAGCCGATACAAGTCCGCCACGTCGCGAATCAGCCCCGCTTCCACGAGCTGCGTCACCGTCTCCTTCCCCAGTCCATCCACATTCATGGCTTTGCGTGAGATGAAGTGGTTGATGCGGCCGCGTACTTGCGCCGGACACGTCGCGCTGTTGGGGCAGTAGTGCTGGGCTTCCCCTTCCTTTCGAATCAGGGGCGTGTCGCACTCCGGACACGTGCCCGGGAAGGCGATGGCTTGCGAGAACAAGTCGCCCGCCGACGACGCGTTGCGGTCGACGCCCACGATTTTGGGAATGATCTCCCCGCCTTTTTCGACCAGCACGGCATCGCCTTCGCGGAGGTCGAGTTTGGCCATTTGATCGGCGTTGTGAAGCGACGCGTTTTTGACGGTGGTTCCGCCCAGCAGCACGGGCTCCAAATCGGCCACCGGGGTCACCGCCCCCGTTCTGCCCACCTGGTATTTCACGCCCTTCAGCGTGGTGCTCACACGCTCGGTCTCAAACTTGTAGGCCAAGGCCCAACGCGGGCTCTTCGCCGTCATGCCCAAGCGTTTTTGATGGTCGTATCGGTTCACCTTGATGACCAAGCCGTCAATGGCAAAGTCCAAATCGTGTCTCGCTTCCTCCCAGTGGGCCACCGCATCCATGATGGCCTCCACGCTGGTGACCACCTCCAGACTGCGGCCTTGGGGCGTTTTGAAGCCCCACTTCGCAGCTTCGCGCACGGCCTCGCTGTGCGAGGCGATGCCCATGGCCGTCATGGTCTCGGCATCGATGTTGTACACCATGCAATCCAGGGGGCGTGTGGCCACCACCGCACTGTCCTGGAGCTTGAGGGTTCCGGCCGCCGTGTTGCGTGGGTTGGCAAACTCCGGCTCGCCCGCCTCTCTCCGAGATTCGTTCAACGCCTCGAACCCTGGCCATGGAAAAAAGATCTCTCCCCGAATCTCTAAGGGATTCGGCGCGCCCGGGTTCAAACGCAGCGGAAGGGTCTTGATGGTGGCCACGTTGGCCCGCACATCTTCACCCGTGGTGCCATCGCCGCGCGTCAGGGCTTTGACCATGGCTTGGTCTTCGTACCACACGCTGATGGCCACGCCGTCGTACTTCAACTCCACCACAAACTCCACTTCCTCGTCGGGCAAGCCGGCCTGCACACGCTCGGCCCATTGCGCCACTTCCTCCGCATTGTAGCTGTTGGACAAAGACAGCATGGGCGATTTGTGCGCGACCTTCTCAAACTTGTCGGTCAAATCCCCTCCCACGCGCTTGGTGGGCGACGTGGGGTCGGCGAATTCAGGATGCGCTTCTTCAAGCTTGGCGAGTTCGTCCAACAGGGCGTCGAATTCTCGGTCCGAAATCACCGGCTCGGCCATCACGTAGTAACGGTGGTTGTGGGCATGCAGCTCCTCCCTCAATTGCGCAATTCGAGCACCGGCTTCCATGGGGTCAAGGTAGCGCACGCCGCGCCACGACGTGACGTGGAAGTCCTTGCAAATCGTGCAGGATGTCCACGTGTTTCCAACCCCCTTGCCCCTCGAGAAAACCTGCGACTTCATGGGCTTTGTCGGTGTGGCATTCCACCCCCATCCAGCCTCCAGGCACAAGCGCCCCTTGGGCACACCACGACGCCATGGCGTAGTAAAACACAAGCGGGTCGTCGTCAGGCACAAAAAGCGCCATGGACGGTTCGTGCGCCGTGACACGCGCGTGCATGGTCTGACGCTCCGCTGCGGGGATGTAGGGCGGATTGGACATGACCACGGAAAAAGGCGTTTCAGGCTGTTCCGCATGCAACGCGTCTGCGTGAATCCAATGCACATCCATGCCTGTGGATCGGGCATTGGATCGGGCCACTTCGAGGGCATTCATGGACCATTCATATCCCACGACCTCGGCATGGGGGTGCCTGCGTTTCATGGCCAACGCCATGCATCCCGACCCCGTGCACCAATCTGCAACGCGAACGGCCCCTTCGAGGCCTGCGACCTTGTCTGCCATGGCCGCCACGAGTTCTTCGGTTTCGGGTCGGGGAATGAGCACACTTGGGCTGACCTCGAGGCGCAGGCCATCGAACCAACCCTCCCCGAGAACGTGCTGAATGGGTTCTCCTTCGTTGAGGCGGTCCGCCATCACAGCGAGGCGATCCAACTGAGACTCGTGCCAACGCATGTCGGCCACCATCCGTTCACCCTTCCCCTGACCACTGACGTGCTCCAAAAGCCACCGCGCCATCCCGCTGCGTTCCTCTCCTTCCACGTCAGACAGCCGTGACTTGAGCCAGGCCGTCACCACCGCATCGGTGTTGCTGCTTGGCCAAGGGCCTGTGCCACGCCGACCCACGCCGCTCATGCGCCGTCCAAATGCGCGGCGCGCACCAGCAACTCCGCCGTGGCACGGTTGGTGGCGAGCGCCACGTTGTGCACGTCGCATTGACGCAACAGCATGTTCACGTCGGGTTCGTGGGGGTGCTTGCCCATGGGATCCCGGAAGAAGATGACGGCGTCGAGGTTGCCTTCGGTGATGCGGGCTGCGATTTGGGCATCCCC
>NYSX01000073.1 GCA_002683345.1 Flavobacteriales bacterium | reverse complement strand
TTGTTCGAGCCTCAGGCCATCGACCACACTGGAGGGGTGGATTCTCCCCATCGGAGAACCACCCTCCAGCGCATTTGAGTCAGAGAGACAATCCCCTCACTGGGCCGTTCCGCCCAAGAACGTCTTGGCGGTTTGGATGCCTGTGGCCGTTCGGCCCACGATCAAATGAATCCCCTGGTGGGACGTCAAATTGACCTGTTGACCTTTCAGCACCGGACGGCGCAACACGGTGCGCCCCGCCAGATCGACGACCAGCAATTCAAACGACTCTTGTGCCACCACGCCATTTGATCCGTTCAAGCTGAACAGAGATTGCTCGGGCGTGGAAGTCTCCTCGATCTCCGCCGTGCCTTCACAGAACTGGCGCCAGAAGTCGTACATCTCCACCGCACTGTTGACGTCCATGTTTCCAAAGGCGCCAAACCAATCATGTCCGCCGCCATTGACGCGGTACAACTTGGATTGGTAGCCGTTGGTCCCGCCATAGTGCCAAATCACATCCACATCCGAGCCGTCGGTGGAATCGGTGTTGGGCAATTCCCACTCTTCAAGCGAGGTGCAGTTGTTTTGTTCTGCCCACCAGGCCACAATGGTTTCGACCCCGGGTTGCTGGCCCCAACCCCACTGCCAATTGTCGGTGCCTTCGTAAAGAATGGTCTCGTCTTGGGTGCCATGCAAATGCACCACCGGGACCTGCTCCACAGGCTGACAATCGTTCCAATCGTTGTTGGTCATCGTTCCCCCTACCGAGCCGATGCCACGGAACGTGTCCGCCGCCCGACAGGCCAAGCTGTAGCTCATGTAACCGCCGTTGGAGTATCCGCAGCTGTACGTGCACGCCGGAGAATGACTGTATTCATTTTGCAGGTGTTGGGCCAGCTGCACAAGAAATTCCAAATCCGTCTCTGAGCCCCAGTCAAAATTGGCGTTCCAGTGGTTGTTGCCCGACCCATCAGGCAACCCCTGCGGCCAAACCACACCAAAGCCTTCCTGATCCGCCAATTCCTTAAATCCGCTGATGTCGTACATGCCTGAGGCTGTACCAAAGTACCCGTGCAAGACAAACACGAGCGGCGCACCGACCTGCATGTCCTCCGGATGGTAGTAGATGTACTCGCGCGTGGTGGACACGCCATTGACCACGGATTCGAAGGTTTGGGCGTAGATGCAGCTTCCATCGTCCGCGGTCACGCCTTGGATGTAATTGAGGGCGTCGTAATCGCCGCAGCCCTCCAAGATCACTTCGCAGTCGTCCTCTCCCACTTGGAAGGTGTGATAGCCGTAGTCTCCTTCGTACAGCGTGACATCGAGTCCGAGCCCCGGAATCGCAGGGTCGCACGAAAGGTCTCCGCCATTCCATCCATCGCCCCAAGAATCCAAGAGAAGGAAGTAATAGCACCCATCTTCCAGACACACCACCTCCGTCGAAGTGGCATTGTCCTCCTCTCCTTGGTAACTCGCCACCAGCGCGTCGCCGTCGGCGGACACGTGGTAAAGCTCCCAACTCATCTCCGCACCCCATTCAAGGGTCGAAGTGGTGAAGGTCAATTCTGTGAATTCGCATTGAGCCAAAGCATCATACGTGCTGAAAGACAAGAACAAAGCAATTGCAAAAATGTGTTTCATGTCCATTTGGTTGTGCCGTTTTGACCGAGAGTCAAAAATGCGGTTGGTTTGTGTGAATTGAACGCAGCCAAAACAAAATGAACATCATGGAGCCTGGGACGTCAGGAGCATGGTTTTTGCCCTCCGAACCTCAAGCCATCGACCACACTGAAGGGGTGGATTCTCCCCATCGGAGAACCACCCTCCAGCGAGTCTGACATTCAATACGTCATGCTGTCAACTTAGCGCACCACCTGAAGCTGTGTGGTGGCAGAAGAAGTTTCGGTTCGCATTTTGACGACGTACGTTCCTTGAGGCAAGTTGAGGTTCACCATTTCGTTGCGGACAACTTGGGTCAACCCTGCCACTTGCCGGCCAGTCAGGTCAAACACCGCCACATCGGCGACAGACTCCATTCCTGGCCAAGAAAGCGACACGCTTCCCCCCACGGATGGATTTGGAAATGCGGTCAACGAAACGGGCTCCAACTCGTCAATGCCATTGACATTGCCGGGGAAGGCCTGCAAGCAAAACGCACCGTTCGCAGTCCAAGTAAACCCATTGTTTTCCCAGAGAAATCCGTCAAACCGCAAGAAGTACTCCACACCAGCTTCCGAATCGAATCCAATTTCCGCCCACCACTGATTGTCATCTGTGCTAAAATCCTCGGCACAAGCGACAGGAACGAGCTCACCACAAACGCCTTTGTAGAGGGCCATTTGAGAATCCCACCCAAACCACCATACAATGTTGTCTACATCGCAAAAGGTGTGACTGATGGTGTAGGATTCTCCGTCACCCGTGAACTTGAACCACACAGAGGCATCTTCAGTGGGTCCATCTTCCCAACACTCTATGCCCAATGTTTCTGCGTCATCGTTGGGCGAAATTCCGCTTCCTCCCGCGGTCCCGTCAAAAGGACCCACCGTCGACAATGCACCCCCATTGGCTTCGAAAATTTCATCAATGCCCAAGGCACCAGAGCACGCATTGTGTTCACCCATGTTGGTGGTCTCCGTCACTGAGATGCAAAAGGTCCCTTGGGACACCCCTTGAAAAGTGTCTCCATCATTCCAGTTGTATCCATCGACCATCAGATGGTATTGAACACCCTCCTCAAGACGCGCATCAATCCAAGAATAGTACCAACCGTCATTGGCACTCCAAAATGGCATCAAATCGTCGTTTGCCAACACCAATTCGAGGGCATCGCAAGAACCTTTGTAGAGTGCCATCTGTGTGTCGTTGCTGTAAAAGGCGGCACCTGCACAGTTCGTGGTCACAATTTGATAAGTTCCCCCATCTCCTTGCATGGTGAACCATACAGATTGATCGACACTGACGTCATTTCCAGCAGAGTCTTGGTCAAACCAGAATCCTTGCAATGCATCCGCCAATTCAGGTTCACCTGTCGCATCAATGTTTGTGTACGTATCGGAGGTTTGTTGAACGCCAATGCCATTGCCCAACAAGTCTGACAAATCGATGGCACCCGAGCACAAGTCATTGGCTGGCGCCTGCGCTGTTGCCATGTGAGCCAGCAACAAGGCCGAGATGAAAGTGAAAAATCGTTTCATGAGAAAAGTGTTTTGAATAAATGTTTGATTTCAGTCGTTGGTCCCCACGGGGATTTTGTTGCTTGCCATCAAGTAGATGCCAATGAAGGGAAGCACCGCCAACACGCCATGAAAGACGCCAATCATGGTCCGCAATCCTTCCGTGAATTCTGGAGGTGTTGGCATGACCCTGGTCAGCACAACGCCAAAGATGTTGATCGCCGCCAAGCTCAAAAATGTCTTGATTCCGAAAGACTTGAAGACCTTGGAACCGTCGTAATTCAATTTGTTGGGAAAGGCCAAAATGGCTTGGAGAATCCACACCACGGCCACGGCAAGACGCTCCATGGAACCGGTGGCCATGTATTCGCCCAACTCATTGGGAACCACGATCAAAGCATACAACAAGTATCCAAGAAGAAAGAAAAAACGTTGACGGCGGATGACGCCGTAGAGGGCCACGAGCACAGGAATGCCCGCGATCATCGCAAGAATGTTCATGATCACAAGATTTTAAGGTGTGGCCTTAAATCTATGAAGCCCATGGAATTATAACCTATTAAGGCCTGCCGAAGTTCTCCAAGTGTTTTTTGCGTGGCTGTGAAAAACAAATTGATTCCCAACAGGTTATAGGAGCATGCTGCAAAACCTGCTCTTCAACCTCGCCCAGCGCACCCTCAATCCTGCAGTCCGCCGGCGGGTCGAAGGGACGTTGGTCACCACGGCACTCGTGCTGTTTGGACTGCATCTGGCCCTTTATGGATTGCACGCATTGTGGGGTCTAGGCTTGCCTGACTCCCTCTTTGAGCACCCACTTCAAACGCTCTACACCCCCTTCTCCGTCATTTTGATTGCGGAGGTCTACCTGCTGGTGTATTACCTGCCCACCTCCTTCGCCCGGTCGCTCGGAAAACAGGTGGAGATCGTGGCGCTGATTGAGATTCGATCGGTGTTCAAGGACCTTGACGCCACCTCTTCCTGGCCGTGGGAAGCCACCTTCTTTCCCCACATGTTGTCGGCCCTTGTTCTGGGGGGCATGCTGGTGCTATTCTACCACCTTCTCCCCAGACGCAAAGCCAGAATCGAAGAATCGGAATTGAAGCAATTCGTGCGCTTCAAAACCGCCCTCGCCGGGTTGCTCGCTGTGGCGTTTGTGGTCCTCAGCGTTTACAGCTTGGGGACTTGGCTCTGGGAAATCGTCACCACCCCCGACCACTTGCACTCCGACTTGAACCACGTCTTCTACAACGAATTCTTCACGGCGCTGATCCTGGTCGATGTCCTGCTGCTGGTCGTGTCGTTCCGGTACCTCGACGACTTCGGCATGGTTCTGCGCAATTCGGGGTTCATCGTGGCCACCATTCTTTTGCGTCGCGCCCTTGGCATCGAGCCTTGGCATGCCTTGGCCTACGAAATCACCGCCGCTGCGCTTGCCGTTGGCATGCTCCTGCTGGAGCGCGGCTTGAACGCACGCGAGTCAGGCCTGCTGGTGCAGGAATCCAACTTGGAGGTGCCGCCCAATCACTCGCAGAACGAGCTCAATTCCTGAGCCCGTGGCCTAGCGGAAAGGCATCGCGTGACCCGGTGTGCACCACTTTCCAGCCCCCTCCCGAGGTGTGGGTCAGCGTGAAGGTGGTTTCGAAGGGTGTGCACAAGGGCTCCAGCACAAAGAACACCTTGCCATGAATGTCGTCGAGGTGGTTGGGGCCCATGGCCACGCGTTGAATCATTCGCGTGTCGCGCCGGAGCACCTTGATGTCCAATTGAGAAAACGGCTCCACCTCCCATTGCGATGGGGGGATTTCCTCCATGGCACCCAAAAGCGTCAGCGCTTCTGGCTCCTGGAACCTCAACGCGACTCTCCCAAACATGCTGTCCGTCGAGTACGAAGAGACCACCCAATCCCCGGGGTCCATGTCGAGGTCCAAAATCAAGTTCCATTCGCCTTTGGCAGACGGTTCCAACGCCACGTCCAACTGAAAAGGCATCGCCTCCTCTTGGGAAGATGCGCGGCTCCCCAGCGTCATCAAAAGCGCAAAACCGAGCACAAGGCGTGCTGAATTCGACGTGAATGGCATGGTGGCAAAAATAGCGCCTTTTCCAGCGAGGCGCGGCGGCGAGACTCCGCTGAACATCCCATCCAACATGTTGGTTGTCAAAGCATGACTCATCAGCCCCCTGCCCCTTACAACGTTCCTTCGGTGTTGCACGGAACCCGCTTTTTGGTGAACGGCCACCTCGAATCTTGGACCGGGCCCTCGAGCGAAGTGCGAAGCCCCATCATGACGGAACTGGACGGCGGCACCGAACGCACCCTTCTCGGGTCTGTGCCCGACCTGCCCGCCGAAGAAGGCATTCGGGCGCTGGAAGCCGCGTGTGACGCCTACGACCACGGGCGGGGTCAGTGGCCCTCCTCCTCGGCGTCCGACCGCATCGAGGCCATGGAGAAGTTCATTTCTTTGATTGAGCCCAAGCGCGATCAGGTGGCCGAACTGCTCATGTGGGAAATAGGCAAGAAGCGCAGCGATGCAGAGAAGGAGTTCGACCGCACCATCGTGTACCTCAAAGACACGATTGAAGAGTACAAGAACTTGCACCGCGAAGGCAGCCACATCAGCCAAGTCTCGGGCGTGCTTGCCCAGATTCGGCGTGGACCGCTCGGCGTGGTGCTTTGCTTGGGTCCGTTCAACTACCCCTTGAATGAGACGTTTTGTGTGCTGTTGCCTGCCATTTTGATGGGCAACACGTGCGTGTTCAAGCCCGCCAAATACGGCGTCTTGCTCATGGTGCCCCTCCTTGAGGCGTTCGCAGAAAGCTTCCCTCCGGGCGTGGTCAACATTGTGTTTGGCCGAGGCCGAACGCTGGCCAGCCCCATCATGCAGTCGGGCCGCGTGGATGTGCTCGCCCTCATCGGCAACAGCAAAAGCAGCAATGCATTGATTTCGCAACACCCCAAGCCCAACCGGGTGCGACAAGTGTTGGGATTGGAGGCCAAAAACCCCGCCGTCGTCTTCCCAGATGCGGACCTTGAATTGGCCGTGAAGGAATGCGTCAAGGGTGCATGGAGCTTCAACGGACAACGTTGCACCGCCTTGAAGGTGGTGTACGTGCACAAGGACATCCGCGAGAAATTCCTCGAAGCCTTCGCCCGTGCCACCGACAACCTCGTCATGGGCAGCCCGCTCGTCGACGCCGACATCACTCCCCTTCCCGAAGTGGGCAAGGTGGAAGCCATGCAGGCCTACATCGACGAAGCCGTGCAGAAAGGCGCCTCGGTGATCAACGGCCGCGGCGGAACCGTCGAGGGCAACATGATGTTCCCCGCCATCCTGTACCCTGTGGACCGCGACACGGCCATCTTCAAGGAAGAACAGTTTGGCCCGGTGTGTCCTGTGCTGGAATTTGACGACTTCCACGACGTGCTCAAAGACATCGCCGAGAGCGACTACGGGCAGCAAGTGAGTGTCTTCACCGCCAACCACGAGACCGCGGGCCGCGCCATCGACCAGCTCGTGAACCAAGTGTGCCGCGTCAACCTGAATGCCACATGCCAGCGTGGACCGGACACGCTCCCCTTCACGGGCCGAAAGGACAGCGCCGTGAGCACCTTGAGCGTCAAGGCTGCCCTGCGTTCATTCAGCATCCGGACGCTTGTGGCCTGCAACGCCTCGCAAAAGGACCTCGTCGAAGGCATCGTCGCCGGCGGACACTCCGAGTTCTCGAGCATGAACTACCTGCTCTGATTCGGGGTACTTTCGTGGCATGACGTCACGTGTCTTCCTTCTGGCCGCCATGTGCGGTGCACTTCTTTCTCCGCAAGCCCAAACCCTGCCCGCCCCAGACCAGCTCGCCCTGGGCGAATTGGTCCAACTCGCAGCCACCCACCCGTCCCCCAAAGCGCTCGTGGATGTGGCGCAAGGCCATCCCGTGGCCCTCGTCCACGGCCGTGCCACCGTGGGGTTCATTGGGCGCTTGGGTGCCGACGTTTCTGAATCCGAGTGGCGTAGCTGGGCCGATGGCCGTCCTGCTGTGGAAGCGGGTGCGTGCCGATCAGGCATTGCCTCCTTCCGGATCGATGCTTACGCCTTGGACGTGATTTCGGAGCTGCCCATGACCCTTGTGGAACTGTCCTCCCGTGCGGTCCCGGACGTCAACAAGGCGCGCTACGGCACGCGCGTGGACAGCGTTCACGCCGGGCTCGATTTGCCCCAACCCTTTCATGGTGACGGCGTGCTCATCGGGGTGCTGGACTGGGGCTTTGACTACACTCACCCCATGTTTTACGACACGGCGATGACCACCTCGCGCATCCGCGCGGTCTGGGACCAGTACCGCCAGGCCGGGCCGGCCCCTGACGGATATGGGTACGGCACGGAAGCGGACCTCCCCGAGGACATCGAGGCGATGGGCAGTGACACCGCCAACGTGTACAGTTACTCTACGCACGGCACGCACGTGGCTGGCATCGCAGCCGGGGGGGGCGCCGGCGTGGGATTGACGGGCATGGCACCCGCGGCAGAATTGCTCTTTGCGACGCTGATGGTCGACGAGGCTGCAGCCCTGGACGCGTTTGAGTGGATGGCTGGTGTGGCGGAGGCCGATGGCAAGCGTTTGGTCATCAACAACAGCTGGGGGTTGCCCCAGTGGGGCACGCCCGACGGCACCGCATTGAGCAACCAATTCATCGATGCCCTGTCGGAGGATGGCGTGGTGTTCGTCAGCTCCAACGGAAACAACGGCGACAGCAATTTCCACATCGACCACACCTTTGCCGGCGTCGGCGACACCATCCGCTCGCGGGTTCAATTCTACCCGTTGTCGGCCAACCCCAACGCTTGGGGACAAAACCTGACCCTCTGGGGCGAGCCCGGCGAGTCGTTCAGTGCCGGCTTCATGCTCACCCAAGGCGTAAGCTCGGTGGTCGGCACCAGCCCGATGTACAACACCTCGAATGGTCCTTTGGTGTTGGACACCATTCACGTCGTCAACGACGACACCCTGATCTACGACATCGCCATGGAAGCGGCCCACCCCAACAACGGACGCCCCTTCCTGCAAATGCGAATTCACAAAGGCTCCTCCAACCTCGCAGTCGTGCTGCAGGCGACCGCCGAAAGCGGCCGGGTGCATGCGTGGAACCACACCCACCTCTCCAACGACGTGGGGAACTGGGGCCAAAACTTCCAGGCCGCGCAGTCCACATGGCTTGCGGGGAATCCCTATTACGGCATCCAGCAGCCCGCCTGCGGGCACAGCGTCATCGCGGTGGGGGCCTACAGCTCTGAATATCAAAATTCGCAAGGCACCGAAGTGGGTGGCAGCCTCGCCAACTTCTCCACCTACGGACCCACGTTGGATGAGCGTTTGAAGCCCAACATGTCGGCGCCTGGGGTCAACGTGGAATCGTCCTTGAGTTCGTTCCGCGACGGCTCCTACAGCGTGACCAGCCAAGCCGAATGGGCCGGAACCACGTACGATTTTGGCAAGTTGTCCGGCACGAGCATGAGCAGCCCGGCGACCGCAGGCGTGGTGGCCTTGATGCTTGAAGCCAACCCCACCCTCAGCGCCGAAGACGTGAAGACCATTTTGGAGTGGACTGCCCGCGAAGACAACGACACCGGTTCGCTTCCCGCGGAAGGTGACTGGGTCTGGGGACACGGCAAGGTGACGGCGTCACAAGCCGTCATGTCCGCGTTGGGTTGGATCTCACACGTTGGACCCTTTCTCCCCGCGCCAGCGGACGAAGCTTCCCTTTTGGCGCATCCCAATCCCACAACCGATGACGTTTGGGTAACAGGGATGGAGGCCCTCGAAGGATTGTGGACCCTTGTCAATGGCCAGGGTGCCAGGGTGCTCAGTGGTCGAGCAACCCCGGAATTTCGCATCGAGATGGCGGACCTTCCAGCAGGCATTTACATCTTGCGGACCACAAACCCCAATGGCAAAACGCGCACCGTCCGCATCGTCAAGCAACTGAACCCATGAGAATGTTGTTTTCTTTTTCGATGGTTGTCAATCGACCTTGGCTCGCTGCATTTGCCGTGCTGAGCATGTTTTCGAACGTGGGGTCCTCCCAAGACGTGGAGTTCCGCGCCGTGGTGGCGCCTGGACTGCAGCGTGCTGAGGCGGTGGTACCCCATGCAACAGGCGCGTTTTTGGTGTCCTCCACGGTCCTTCCCGAGTCGAATCTCCTCCGCGGCCACGTAGCGCATTTTGACGCCGACCTGAACGTGGATTGGACTCGCCTTCTGCCCTGCCCCGCCGTGTTCGAAGAAGTTCTCGATGCGTGGAGCGATGCCGCCGGCACGCTGACCGTCCTGACCCAAAGGCTGACGCCCCTCGACGGATACCAAACCGTCCTGCACCAGCTCGATTCGACCGGGGTGTGGCTGGGCGAATCCCTTCCTGAAGTGCCCCAAGGATTTCGCGCCGCAACCAAGGTCGACTGGGTAGGCGCGCCCTGGCTGGTCGGCGCCACCGGCACGCAACCTGTGGCGGTGAACCTAAACACCTGCGAGCTCAAAACGTGGGGCGGCGCCCTCGGCGCCCTGGACGAGGTGACCGACGCCGTGGCGGTAGGCAGCCTCTTGGTGGCCGTAGGATCGCGCACCGACAACGACACGACGTCCACTGCGATTTGGGGCTTGTATCCGCTCGGGACGCCTGCCTTTGAAATTGTGAATCCCGATCCGGCGGCAGGCGCCTTCAGCAGGGCGGATGCCGTGGCCACGAACGGCAGCAGCGTTCGGGTCTTGCACAGTTTTGAGCCCGACACTGCATCCAACACCCTCCACAGCATGTTGTCGGTCAGCGTGCAACAAGGCGAGGTGGTGGGCATCCTGTACGGTCCTTCGGCAGGAGAGCGTCCAGGACGCGATTTGGCCTGGACGGACGCCGGCTGGCTCAAACTCACCCAAACCGACGGCTTCACCGAGCTCGGCCAGAGCATGCTGCTGACCCACTACAGTCCCAACGGCACCTACTTGGATCAAGGCGCCTGGGGCACGGCTTTTGAAGACGATCCCGCGCACGTCACCCAAGCCGAGGACGGCGCCTTGTGGGTGGCTGGAAGCACACGGGGATTTGCCGGGGGAACATGGGATGCATGCGTCTTGCGGCTGGACAGCCTCGGGCCCCTGGGAACGTGGTCCAACGACGCGCTGGGACTGGGCGTCCACAACGACGATTTGTTCGACGACGTACTCTCGATTGGTCGGCCCCATGCCTCGGGATCGAAGTGGACCTGCCACCCCAACCCCTCATCGGACTTCACCACGCTCGTCCCGCCCCGTGCAGGGCTCCTCCCTGACACATGGACGTGGACCCTCGTGGATGCCCGAGGAATGGCCGTATCCTCCGGAACAGGGAACAAGGTCGACGTCTCGCGCTGCGCGCCAGGCATGCACACTGTGCTGGTCCAGTCAGGAACCCAACGCATCCACGTGAACGTGTTGGTCGCTTCGGCCCGCTGACGTTGTTTCCACCCGTCCTCTGCACCATCTTCGCGTCGTGAATCGTCTGCCTCTTTTCTTCGCTCAACTTGTGGTCGTTCTTGCCCTTCTGTCCGCGTACGGTTGGGCTGTGAAGCACCGCACGAAGGGCGATTTGAACTTGGGGTGGGCCAACGCTGTGGTGGACCAGTTGTCCGGCTTTCCCGACCTGTTCAAGAAGTCGGTGAAAGAAGCCCAAACCCTCCCCCAAACCTTCGTTCCCACCCCCGGCGACTTTGTCCCGGTTCAGCGCCTGGAGAACGACGTGCTGGCATTGACGGCCTACAGCAACGAGGACGGCGGACGCACCATCGATTTGCGCAACCTGCGGACGGGCGAAACGAAGCATCAATGGGTGGTCCCCGGGGAGATTCCGATGAAGCCGCACTGGCGCGTCCATCACCCCTTGATGTTGCCCGACTCGTCGGTCATTGCCTTCATCACCAACCGCAGTCCCTTGTTCCGGCTTGACGCCAACTCCAACCTCCTGTGGCGGCAAGACAGCTTGAGCTTCCACCACGCCATCAACGTGGATGCCGACGGCATGGTTTGGGCGTGTGTGCAGCAATGGGAGCGCGGCGGACGCCACATCGGGTATCGCGGACGGTACGGGATGGACGGCAAGACCGTGAATTTCCTCGACAACAGCATCGCCCAAATCGACCCCGAAACGGGCCACATCCTCTACACCAAGTCGTGCGCAGCCATCCTGCGAGAAAACGGACTTGAGCACTTGATTTTGCGCTCCGGGGACCCCCAGGACCCCATGCACCTCAACGACGTGGAACCCGCCCTGTTCAGTGGTCCCCACTTCGAAGCGGGCGACCTCTTTTTGAGCTTCCGGAACCTTCAGGCCGTGCTGCAATTTCGCCCTGCCACGGGCGAAGTCATTCGGGTCATTGACGGCCCCTTGGCCGCCCAACACGACGTGGACATCCTCAACGACGCCACCCTTGCAATCTTCAACAACGCCACGCAAGAGAATGTCGGGAAGTACACGGGCAGCGCCCACAAATACCCGGTGTCCAAGGACCAAGTCGAATTGAAGCACTGGTACTCGCGGGTGGAGCGTTACGATTTGGCCTCAAACGCGTTCGCGCCGCTGGGGAAGACCTCATGCAGGAGCAAGAAATCATGACGTTCAGCGAAGGCCTGCAGGAATTCCTGCCCGACGGCTCGGTTTTCCTTGAAGAACAAAATTCCGGCGTCCTCTGGGTCGTCAGCGAGGAGGGGGTGCTGTACAAAGACGTGCAACGCTCCCACCACGACGGACACCATCACCTCCCCAACTGGACGCGCATCATTCCTTCGACCCCATGAACTTTCCCCTTTACATCGGCCCTTCCATGGGCGCAGGCGCCATCGCCCTCACCTTGGTCATCGGAGGCATCGTGGTGGTGTCGCTTGGCTACATTGTTTGGCTTCGCGTGAAAAAATTCCTCAAGAAGTAAGGCCATGTCCGGGGCGTGGGTCTTGCTGACAATCTCGAGCTACGCCGCCCTGTTGCTGCTGCGCAGGAATGCGCCCCTCCTTCATCGCCTCGCCATCCAAAGTGTCGCGGTCCTCGACGGCATGCTCTCGGACGGCGACGATGACGCCAAGCTCGCCGCCCTCGAGGCCGCCACAGGCCGCCTGCTTCGCGCCCTCTTTTCCTTCCTGTTGCTGCTGTGGGTCGGTGCCTTGCTCATCGGCGTGCCTTGGCTGTTTCAAGGAGAAGGATTTCTCGACCTCTTGTTGTCTTGGCAAGGCATTGTGGCCGTCTCCGCAGGCGGAACCCTGGCCTTTTTCCTGCCCCGGACCCTTCCGGGCGTGACCGCGTCTTCTGGCCTGGGCGCGTCCAGCCACTCTGCGCTGGACCAGCTCCTGCACCGCATGCTCCTGAACCACCCCCATGTGCACATGCGACTGATGCGGCGTGAAATTCAGGGCTGGCGCAAAGGCGGTGGCACACCTCGACCTGCGTTTCTGTGGGTGACTGGGCTTGCCAGGGCGGGCACGACCAGCGTGCTCGAACGGCTGGTCGCCACAGGCGCGTACCACAGCCTGAACTACGCCAACATGCCTTTGGTGCTCGCGCCCGGGCTTTGGAAGCGGTTCCACAACCCCGGCACGGGCGAGCTGCAGGAACGCAGTCACGGCGACGGGATCTTGGTGGGCCTCGACTCGGCCGAAGCCCTCGAAGAAGTGTTCTTCCGAGCCATGACGGGACGGAACTACGTCACCGACGCCGTGCTGGAGGCCCACGACGTCACCCCCGAACTCCACAGCACCTACCTCGATTACCAAGGCATCGCCCTCGCGTCCGGGACGCGTCCTGACGCCATGTACGTGGCCAAAAACAACAACGCGCTGCTGCGTTACCCCGCCATGCGTCGCCTGAACCGCGACTTCCACGCCGTCGTCATGTTCCGCGACCCGCTGACGCATGCCGAGTCGCTGCGGGCGATGCACCGCAAATACGTCGCAATGCAAGCCGACGATCCGTTCGTGAAGGAGTACATGGATTGGCTGGCGCACCACGAGTTTGGGCTGGGACACAAACCCTTCCGCTTTCCTTCGACCCAAGACCTTCCAAGCGGCGACCTCGACAGCCTCGATTACTGGCTGGATTTGTGGATCAACCACTACAGCGAAGCCCTGGACCTGGACGCACATCGCCTGCACTTTGTCTCCTACGAAGCGTACTGCGCATCACCTCAAGATGTGTTGCAACGCATTGTGGACGCCACAAGCCGAGAGGCAGACGTGCCGGCATACGAAGCCTATGTCAACGTGCGAGACGTCGAAGATGACGTGGACGCCAAGCGTTTGGCGCAAGCGCGTGCACTTTACGCGGAGATGGTCGGCCGCGGTCAGTCCTGAAACGCGACGCGGCGCACGACGCTCGCCGTGTCGAGCAACACCACTTCCAATGCCGTCAAGTTGCCGGGCGCCTCACCCTCCTGTTCGAGGAGATACCACTGCGGGGTGTCCCGTGGGCCGCTGTCCCCAAAATTGACGTCCGCCGACCCCACAAACGAGAGCACGTCCGTGACCGTCAAGGCGGGATGGGCCTCGCGCACTTCCGAGGAAAGCTGCACGCCACCTTCCACAATGCTCGTGAGCACCTGGGCAGCAGGAAGCCAAGAACCGCATCCCCTGCTGCCAAAGAAATACAGCGACAAGGCGATGCCGAGTACAATGCCAATGCCAAATCGAGAAAGTCGTTGCCAAAAATTCATGTTCGTCGGTCGTTCATGTGCGAAGCTACATCCAAGCGGACGTTTGGGCGGCGTACCTTCGCAACATGGTGCAAGTGCAGGGCGTGCAGTTCCAATACGGCGAGGAAGGTCCGCGGATGGCGTTCCCCGACTTTTCCTGTCAGCCCGGGGAAAGAATGCTCTTGCTTGGCCAGTCCGGCACGGGCAAAACCACCCTGCTTCACCTGCTGTGCGGCATGCTCAAGGCCCAATCCGGCACCCTGCATGTGGCGGGGCAAGATCTGAGGGCGGCCTCGGACCGCGAACTCGACACCTGGCGTGGACAAGCCTTGGGCGTGGTCTTCCAACGTGCGCACTTTGTGCAGAGCCTGACCATTCAAGAGAACCTCGCCCTGCCCCACCAACTCACCCAAGGCCGTGTGCCCTCGGAAGTGCTCGAGCGCATGGGCTCCATGCTTGACCGACTCGGCATGGCGCACCGCGCTGAGGCACGACCCCATGAATTGAGTGTGGGCGAACAGCAACGCGCGTCCATCGCGCGCGCGCTCCTTCACAAGCCGCAAGTCGTGTTTGCCGACGAGCCCACCTCCGCTTTGGACGACCACAACGCCGCGGCGGTCATGGACATCCTCGACCGAGAAGCAGCTGAGGCCACCCTTGTCGTGGTCACCCACGACCAACGCTTGAAGGACCGTTACCCCCATTGTGTCACCTTGAACCCCACCCGGTCATGAAGCTGAGCCTGCCCTACCAAGCCTGGCGAAACCTTCGGGCCAAGCCCTTGCAGACGGCCCTGAGTTTGGCCTTGCTCGGCTTTGGGGTGGGCATGGTGAGCCTCATGCTCCTGACGGAGAAGCAGGTCAACGACGCGTTCGAACGCAACATCAAAGACATCGACCTCGTCTTGGGCGCGAAAGGAAGCCCCCTTCAGCTCATTTTGGCCAACGTCTACCACATCGATGCGCCCACGGGCAACATCAACCAACGGGCGGCGGAGAAGGTCCTCAAGCACCCCTACATCGACTCTGGCATCCCGCTGGCTTACGGGGACAACCACGAAGGGTACCGCATCGTGGGCACCGAGCACAGCTACGTCGAGCACTACGACGCGACGCTGGCGGAAGGCCAATTGTGGGACGCCCCTTACGAGGTCACCGCCGGAGCCCGCGTGGCGGAAAACCTCGGGCTGAACATTGGAGACACGTTCTTCAGCGCCCACGGCCTGAAAGACCAAACCGACATCCACACCAACAAAACCTTCACCGTGGTGGGCATCCTTGAGCCGAGCGGCAGCGTCGTGGATCAGCTCTTGCTCACGCCCATGGAGAGCATTTGGTACGTCCACATGGAAGACGGGGAAGTCTTGGACCCTGAGACGCGGGAAATCACCGCCATGCTCCTGAAAAAGCGCAACCCCCTCGCCGTCCTGACCATCCCAAACACGCTTCGCGACACCAACATGCAGGTGGCCCTTCCGGCCATCGAGGTGAACCGCATGACGCAGCAGTTTGGACTGGGCACGTCGGCACTGCGCGCCATTGCCATGCTCATCATGGCCCTGAGCTTCGCGAGCATCTTCATCTCTGTGCTGGACAACATCCGGGCCCGCCGCCATGAGTTGGCCTTGATGCGCACCATGGGCGGGACCCCTGCGACGTTGTACCGTTTGCTCCTGCTCGAGGGCGGGCTGTTGAGCGTGGCGGGCACCGTGCTCGGCTTGGTGCTGAGTCGAGTGGGCATGACGGTGCTGAGTCAGGTCGTGGAGGCGCAATTCCATTACGACGTGGCCGCCATGGGCATGCTGGGAAGCGAGTGGGCCTTGGCAGGTGCCGCCATCCTCGTGGGCCTGTTGGCCTCCGCCATTCCCGCACGCCGAAGCCTGCGCCTCGACATCAGCCGAACCCTGAGTGAGGCCTGAGGCCCTTCCCTCCGTACCTTCGAAATCATGAAAACGTCGTCGTTCCTCACCATGGTCTTGTCCGCCGCTGCGTTGGTCGCAGTGTCGATGATGGATTGGAGCAGCATGTGCCATCCTTCCGAGGAAGCGCAAGCCACGCAGGATCAACTGCGTCACGTAGGCGAAGCCAAACTGGCCAGCCTCGACCCCGAGCCCTTGACCGCTGTCTCTGAGGTGCGCGGCGCGGAGGGCGAGCTTGCCGAACTGACTTGGCAGACGTTGAGCGACGTGGAATTCACAGACGTCTACCTCGAAGAATTGGACGCCTACTACTGGATGCCAGCGTTTGGTCCCCAGGTCATCGGTGCGGAGGGCAAGGAGTTCTTCATCACCGGCTACATGATTCCTGTGGATGTCGACGAGGACTTCTACGTTCTCAGCCGTTACCCCTTCGCCAATTGCTTCTTCTGCGGCGGTGCGGGACCAGAATCGGTCATTGATCTGCGCTTTCCCAACAAAAGCGAGCGCGCCTACCAAACCGACGACCGCCTCACCTTCCGTGGCACGCTTCGGTTGAACGCCGACGACGTCTACCAGATGAACTACATCCTCGAGGGCGCGGTCGAATACACGCCTTGATTCAATCGAGGCTCGTGGCCTTCAACCACTTGCGGTAAGCGGTAAACAACCGCGATCGCGACACAAACCCCACGTACCGGCCGTCCTCCACCACCGGCAAATTCCATGCGCCGCAGTTCTCGAATTTGGCCATGACGTCGTCCATCTTGTCTTCCCATTCGACCTCGGCCAGCGGCAGGGTCATCAAATCAACCACGCGTAGGCTCAGGTATTGGCTCTGGTCGAACATCACCTGACGGATGTCCTGGAGGTCCACGATGCCCAGCAAATGTCCGTGGGCATCCACAACCGGGTGGAGGTTGCGTTGGCTTTGGGCGACCACTTCCACGAGTTGACCCAAATTCCAATGCGCCTGCACCGGCAAGAAGTCCTGCTCGAGCTCTTCTTTGAGGTTCATCAAGGTGAGCACGGCCTGATCCTTGTCGTGGGTCAAAAGCTCTCCCCGCTCGGCCAACTCCCGCGTGTAAATGCTGTGGCGCTTCAGGGCCCGAGACGTCGTGAAAGAAATGGCCGACGTCAACATCAGTGGCACAAACAACCCGTACCCCCCACTGAGCTCTGTGGCGAGAAAAATGGCCGTGAGCGGCGCGTGCAGCACCCCGGCCATCATGCCGCACAACCCGGCGAGGACAGAATTGCCAATGGGCATGGTCGTCGGGTCCACAAAGCCATTGAGGCCCAAGGCAAAGGCAAAGCCCACCAGTGCGCCACTGAACAAGGCCGGGGCAAAAATGCCAGCGACCCCGCCCGCACCTACCGTGAATCCGGTCAGCATGGGCTTCAAGCACGCCGCCAAGACCAACCACCCAACCAAACTCGGCAGCGCCAACGATCCCTCGAGCATCCAAACGTCTTGGATCAGCACGTCTGAATACCCCAAGAACAGCTGGTTGATGACCTCGTACCCTTCTCCAAACAGCGGAGGGAGCAAGGCCACCGCCGCACCGATCAATGCGCCGGCCAGGGTCATGCGCGTGCGCGGGTTGGTGAACCGGCCAATGGTCTGCTGGCTGACGAGGTAGAGTCGTGAAAACACCACGGAACCGACGCCCGTCACCACACCCATGGCGATGTACCAGGGCAGGCGCGACGCTTGGAACGCCGCCAGCGTGGGCACCGTCAAGATGTCCTCTCCTTCGAAGAACACGAAGGCCGTCAACAAAGACGCCAGCGAAGCCATCAGGATGGGCACGAGGCTGGACGCCGTCAAGTCAATCATGATGACCTCCACCGCAAACACGATGGCGGCGACCGGGGCCTTGAACATGGCCGCCAAAGAACCCGCTGCTGCGCAGCCAATGAGGAGCAGGCGGCGGCGGAAGTGCTTGCGCGTTTGGGAAGCCACCTCGGAGCCCATGGCCGCGCCCGCCTGCATCGCCGGCGCCTCCAGTCCTCCGGATCCTCCAAAACCCACCGACAGCACGCTGGTGATGACCGGGGCAAACATCCACGTGCGCTTCATTCGGCCGCGACGTGTGGAGATGGCGTGCAGGGTCGACGGGATGCCCGGACCGGGGTGCTCCCCGCCCAAGACGCGTTGCACCACATACCCCGTGGCCGCCAATCCGAGGATGGGACCCAAGGCCAAAAACCACGACCCACCCACCCACGACTGGATGGCAAACATGACGCTTCGCAGCCCGCCCACGCTCTGCTTCATGAGGACGGCCAGAAGTCCGGCAGCGATGCCCACCAAGACCGCCCAAAGCAACAAGCCTCGGTCCGAACGCATCCACGACCAACCCGCGCGGACGCCTTCTCGCAGCGCGTCTTTCACACTCATGGAACGCGCATGCTCACCACGAGCACGTCGTCGACCTGCTCTTCATCCCCCCTCCAATCTTCGAAACGTGCGCGCAAATGCGCCTCGTGCTCCTGCACCGGCAGGGACGACGTTTCCACCAACAGCTCACGGAACCGGCGACGCATGAATTTCTTGCCCCTCGGCCCCCCAAACTGGTCCACAAAGCCGTCCGTGGCCAAGAACAGGGTGTCCCCGGATTGGACGTCGATGGTTTGAACTTGGTAATTCTTGGTTCCGGGTTCGAAAGAACAGATGGCGTGTTTGTCCGCCTTGAACTCCCTCAATTCGCCCTCGCGCACGAGGTACAAGGGGTTGTTTGCGCCGGCGAATTCCACCTTCATGCGCTCCCAATTGATCGCCACCATGGCGAGGTCCATGCCGTCTTGCCCCCCGACGTGGGCAGTCCCTTGCCCAGCTTCAGTCGCCACAGCCAAATCGCGAAGCAAGTCCGCGGGAATGCTAGCCTCGGCACGCACGTCTTTCCGCAGCAGCATCAAGACGTGCTCGTTGAGCTTGTCCAGGACCTTGTGCGGCTCCGTGTATACCTTCGTCACCCGGTCCAAGGCGTTGTGCCCCACCAAGCTCAAGAAGGCCCCGGGCACACCGTGTCCCGTGCAGTCAATGGCCGCAAACATCCGGCGGCTGCCCACCGATTTGAACCAGTAGAAGTCCCCTGAGACCACGTCGCGAGGTTGGTAGAACACCGCAGAATCGTAGATGACTTCGCGCCGTTCCTGTTCCGAGGGGAGGATGGCTTGCTGGATGCGCAAGGCATAGGAAATGCTGTCCTGCAGGTCGCCCAAAATTTCCTCCGCGTGCGCCTTTTGCTGGGCCAATTCTTCGGTCCTGGCCTCCACCTTGCCCTCCAATTCCCGTTCGTTTTCCGCCAAAGACGTGCGCATTTGAAGCAGCGCCTTGCCCAAGGCGTCGTCGTCACTCAGCGGCTCGTAGGGCGTTTCGAAATCGCCGCCCCCGACTTCTTGGGAGAATTTTTGGGTCCGAGACAGCCCTTCCGCGAGGCGGTTCACAGCCGTGGCCATGTCGCCAATTTCATCCGGCGTGACGCGCACTTCGCGGTTGGGCAACACGCCTCGTCCCATGTGCAGCAGCGCGCGCTTCAATTCTTTGACGGGCTGCACAATGCTTCGGGTCACAATGATGCCCAAGGCGATCCCCAAAACCACCACAATCCACGCCACGCGGCCTGCATACATGGTCAATTCCGCGCCAAGTTTCTCCATGCGTGCCGTGCGGTCGCGGAGGGCTGCGTTTTGGCCTGCCGTCAGCGTCGCAAGCCGGTTCTGCACCCGGGTGGAAAACACCTCGAGCTGGGCCCCAGGTTCGGCATATTCTCGGGCCATGAACCTCGCTTCGAAATCCTGGTAGCTCTTCCAATCCGGCAACAAGCGCATGATTTCGCCGTACAACACGAGCAGGGCGTCGGTCTCAACTCTCAAAGTGTCCAGATGCGCACGGGCACGGGGCGTCCATGCCAATTCAAGCTCGTCCAAGGCCTTCAAATGTTGGGGAAACGTCGCGTTGACCGATTTCCTAAGAATGACCTTCTTCTCGACGTCTGCGCGGCTTTGCTCCGCGATCCAATTGTTGATTTGCACGAGCGACGACGCCAGGGTTTGGTCCATGTCTTCGAGCGCTTCCAAGCTGGGCACGAGGGCAGAATCCACCTCCGCAGCGAGCTCGCTGCTCCGCGTCAACGTGAGGCGCGTGAACACGAACAACACCGCCACAGCCAAAATGAAGACCCCGAAGCCGAGCCCCATGCGCCACGCGATGTTCCAACGCATCCGCTTCATCGCGTCAGGGCTTTTTCAAGTTGGACGCGATAGGCCTCTTCCTGCTCAGGATGGAACAGGGCGTGGTGCACAATCATGAGTCCACGCAAGGTCTCAGGCCGGTTGGGTTGGAGCACATCTGCTTGCTCAAACCATGGCAAGGCGCGCTCGAACAAGGCGCGGCTTGATTCGTTGATGGCCAAAATCTCGGGGAGCGTGGTGTTCTCGTCCATGGCGTTGATTTGGGCCACCCCGCGGTTGTAGATGTTCACCGCCAGGTTGTACGTCGCGGTCATGTCTCGCGGCGACAGCGCCAAGGCCTGTTCATACTGCGACACGATGCCCTCAAAGTGCGCCTCGTCCCCCGTGGCTTCAAACCATTGGCGGTAGGCCCTGGCCATGTTTTTGTGGACCTCGGTTCGCTCGGCGGTGGCGTCGAGGTTGGCATCCAAGTACGACGCCACCGACTCGTGGGCCTCGAACAATTCGAGAATGCGGGCCTCTTGGCCAGGTTCAAAGGCATCGACCCCTAGGACCACGTCGTCGAAGTAGGTGCCCCCGAGGTATCCCAAGGCTTTCTCGGCCGAGTTCCGCCACGGGGCGACGCGCCGAACATCCAGGTCGAGGGCCTGTCGCAACCACCGCACCGCTTCCGCACGGTCGCCACTCAAACTTCCGGGCATGTTTTCTTTTTTGAAACGCTCCTTGAGCAAGAATCCCGCCACGTAACATGCCTTGGCCTCCGAGGCAGAAGGCGCCTGGAGGTATGGATTCAATTGCGCCAAGCCCTCCTCAAATTGGCCCGCTTTGCCGAGGGCAATGGCCCGCTCAATGGCCAAGTCCTGGGCTGAGCCCGGCTGAGCCCAACAAGGCCCTGTCACGGCGAGCGCAACCGCGCACATCCAAATCAACGAGAGGCTGCGCATGACATGATGATGTTGCCCAACAAGATGCCGCGTTTCTCGGCTTCCTCGGGATTGATTTCATACTTCAACCCGTCGTTCGAGATGAAAAAATTGATGGTCACCCCCTCCATGAGGGTCGGCTGAAACGCCGTGACCACGAGTGTGGCGTCGCCCTTCACCGCGCGCAAGACTTCGTCGAGTTCTGGGCCGGTGGCTTCAGTGTACAACAACCGAGGCGCATCCGCCTCGTCCGCCTTGTCGAGCGACAGCACCCGCAACGGCGTGGCCCCAATGGCGCTTCCCGCAAACTTAGGGGCCAAGGCCTCCACCAAGGCGGGTTTGTTGTGCACCGCCACGTCAAACGTGCCTGCGCCCTCCGAGGCGGGCCATTGGTTCGCCTTCACAAACTGGCCGAGCATGAGGCTCTTCAGGACCAACTGTGTGTCCGTGGTGTCGAGTTTGGGGTCTTGCACGCCCCCTTGAAATGCCCACGCCGCAAGGACCACCATCGGGAGTCCCACCCACAACAAAGCCCGCTGGATGCCGCGCTGAACCGCAGGCACCCCAGACTTCGTCACGGAAAATGGGACCACAGCCATGGGTTATGCTTGGTCGGCGGCGCCGAATGTCACAATGTCTCGGTCAAACAAGTACATCGCCCCATGGTCGTCGCCTGCAAGGGCGAGTTTGTCCAAGATCTTCCGGGCCAACGCCTCCTCCTCAATCTGCTCGCTGACGTACCACTGCATGAAGTTGTGGGTGGTGTAATCCTTGGCCTGCAAGCACAAATCCACCACGTTGTTGATGCACTCGGTGACCTTGGTTTCGTGGGCCAGGATGCTTTCAAACACCTCCTTCAATCCCACGTAATCCGTGGCCCCCGCCTGAACAGTAGGCACCTGCGCCACCCCGCCGCGTTCGTTCACGAAGCGCATGAGCTTGAGCATGTGCTGACGCTCTTCTTCCGAGTGGGCGTACAAGAATTCGGCGACGCCGTCAAAGCCTTGGGTTTCGGCCCAAACCGCCATCGTGAGGTAGGTGTGAGAGCTTTGACCTTCCAGACCAATTTGCTCGTTCAATGCGTTGGAAATTGTGTCGTGTAGCATGAAACCAAAGTACAGGTCATCCGCATGCGCTACGCCCCGATTCGCGGGGGTTAAGAACACCTCAATCTTGGAAACCGGGCACCTTCTGTCGCACCGATTTGAAGCGGGATGCTTGGACTTCTGGGGGCAAATTCACCCCGTCCAGCCACCAGTTCACGAGGTGCGTTGCCATGGCAGGACCCACCAAGACGCCGCGTGTCCCCAACCCATTGAGCATCAGGATTCCCTTGGGCTGACCCGGCCACGGTCCCACGGTCGGACGGCGATCCGGAGACGCAGGTCGCAGGCCTGCTTGATGTGCCTCCAACCGCGCCGCACGTAAGGCCTCGACCCCGCCCTCTTCCAAGGCCTTGACCATGTGGTCGCGCAGCTCTTCTGCAGCCATGGCGTTGGGCGTGGACCTCAACCGGTGCCACGAATACGTCGCCCCAAGACGCCACCACTGCCTTCCCTCTTTGACCTCCGTGGGCAGAAGCCACTTGCCGTTGTTGACGGTGTGGCCGGCGGTGTCCAATGCGCCGGGACCGGTCAACGGCGTACTCAACGTCAGGACGTCCCCGTGGTTGGGGTTGACGGTCACCCCCACTTGGGCCAGCTCTTCGGCCGCACCCACGCCTCTGCAATCCACAACCGCATCGGCTCCTTCGGGGAGGCCATCCTTCACCGACCAGGTGCGACCCTGGAGCAAACCTTGATCCGAGAAGTGGCGTTCCATTCCGTCGAGCAGCGCGGGCACGTCGACCCACCCTGATGCATGGACGCGTCCCACGCCCGAAGGTCCTTGGAGGACGTCAATGCCTACCTCTGCCAGTTCTTCCCCAGGTGAAGCCCATTGGCACACCCCGTGCTGTTGGGGCCACCGATCGTCCCACGTGGACCGGTAATCATCGTTGGCAAAGACCTTGGCCACAGGGACGTCATGAAGCAGTTTCAGTCCCAGCGCGTCCTCCAACTCGCGCAGGGTTTGACGCATCGCCGCCAAGTGCGCACCTGCATTCCAAACTTCCACCACGCGACGGAACGACACAGGATTGAACATGCCCGCCGCCACGCGTGAGGCGCTGTGCGTGCCATCTCCCCACCACTCCACGCGACATCCGCGCTGCATGAATCGCCACGCGACCAGCGCACCCGCAAGGCCTCGGCCCACGACCACAATGCGTTGGGGGGACGATGCCATCAAGCCTCAGTTCAAGAGATGACTCCGAGGTCTCGGCCCACCTTTTCAAAGGCGGCAAGGGCCCGGTCCAGGTGCGCCTTGGTGTGTGCGGCACTGAGCTGCACGCGAATTCGGGCTTCGCCCTTGGGCACCACGGGATAGAAAAAGCCGATGACATAGATGCCCTCCTCAAGCAGGGCGTTGGCCATGACTTGGGAGAGTTTGGCGTCGCCAAGCATCACCGGTACGATGGCCGATTCGCCGTCTTTGAACGGCAAGCCCGCTTTGCGCAAGCCCTCCTTGAAGTACGCCGTATTCTCTTCGAGGGTGTCGCGCAATTCCGTGGTTTCGTCCAGCATCTTGAACACCTCGATGGACGCACCGACGATGCTTGGGGCGAGGGAGTTGGAGAACAGGTAGGGACGGCTTCGCTGGCGCAGCATGTCGATGATTTCACGCTTTCCTGTGGTGAATCCACCCATCGCACCACCCATGGCCTTGCCGAGGGTGCCGGTGATGATGTCGACGCGGCCGAGCGCGTTCCGAAGCTCGATGGAGCCGCGGCCGGTCTTCCCGATGAAGCCCGTGGCGTGGCATTCGTCCACCATCACCATGGCTTCGTAGGTATCGGCGAGGTCGCAGATTTTGTCGATTTGGGCCACGTAACCGTCCATCGAGAACACGCCATCAGTCACGATGATGATGTTGCGCGCGCCATTGGCCCGGGCCTCTTTCAGGCGCTCCTCGAGCTCGGCCATGTCGTTGTTGGCGTAGCGGTAACGCGCCGCCTTGCACAGGCGCACGCCGTCGATGATGGAGGCGTGGTTGAGGCTGTCGCTCACGATGGCATCTTCCTTGGTCAGCAGCGGTTCGAACACCCCCCCGTTGGCGTCAAAGGCGGCGGCGTACAGGATGGTGTCCTCCGTGTGGTGGAAATCTGCAATGCGTTGCTCGAGCTCTTTGTGGATGTCTTGGGTGCCGCAGATGAAGCGGACGCTGGACATGCCAAACCCGTGGGTGTCAATGGCCCACTTGGCGGCCTCGACCACGCGCGGATGCGAACTCAGTCCGAGGTAGTTGTTGGCACAAAAGTTCAGCACGCGGCTGCCGTCGTCCAACGTGATTTCGGCGTCCTGCGCGGAGGTGATCACGCGTTCGCGTTTGTACAGACCCGCTGCCTCGATCTCGGCAAGCTCTTGGGTCAACTGGTCTTTGATGCTTCCAAACATGGGCGAAAGGTACATCCAACCCCGCCCGTGAGAATGCTCCGAGAGGCCGGTCCGTTCAACCCAAGACCCATGGCGCATTTCGCGGGCCATGACCTGAGGGGACCTCCCATTCGACCGCGCATCCCCGGGCCACCACGTGCTCCTCCACCATGTCCCGAACCGTCCGGCCAAACGGATTGTCGACCGCTTGCCCAAACGCCTTGGTGTTGTCCTTCAAATCCGTGAACGACCCCACCAACACCCCTTCCACCTCGTCAAACACCCCCGCTTGACCCAGCGCCACCAACATGCGGTCAAGGTGATAGAGGTATTCGTCCAAATCTTCGAGAAGCAGCCACCGGCCTTTCAAGGGCGGCATAGACGGCGTGCCCAGCATGGCAAAGAGGACGGACAGGTTGCCGCCCACCACGCGGCGTGCGCCTTGGTGCGCAGCAGGTTGCCCTGTGCGCCACACCTGCCGGAACGCCTCGACGTCTGCGGGGTCGGTCGTGGGAACCGTCGAGGCGACGGGGGCGTGCAGGGAAGCCACGCC
This sequence comes from Flavobacteriales bacterium, assembly GCA_002683345.1. Taxonomy (GTDB): domain Bacteria; phylum Bacteroidota; class Bacteroidia; order Flavobacteriales_D; family Sanyastnellaceae; genus UBA11663. The sequence continues at coordinate 1,851 of NYSX01000073.1, read as the reverse complement.
CAAGCCAGAGGCCCAGCCGTGAAGGGCGGTGATGTCGGAAAAGCCTGTGATCCAGGTGGGGTTGGCCTTCAGGACAGCGCCGTCGAGCAAGGGCAGGAGTCGGGTGCATCCGTAGCCCCCACGAAGCGCCCACACGGCGGAGATGTCGGGATTTCTGAACGCGGCGTTCAGCGCCTCGGCGCGCTGGGCGTCCGTGCCGCCAAATTGATGGTCGCGCAACGTGGTTTGGGTGGGGACGACGGGGTCGAGTCCCCAGGAGGTGAGCAGGTCCGACGCCGCGTCAATCAGGGCGGGGCTGGCGAACCTGGCTGGGGTGACGAGCGCCACACGCGACCCCTCCGTCAAGGCTGGGGGCAGGTGCAGGGTCGTCAATGCGTTCAGGGATTAAAGGACCTTGCCCTTCTTGGGGCGCAGTGCCGCTTCCGCCGCGGTCTTCACGCCGGGGATGAATTCGTGCTCCTGCTTCCCCAAGATTTTCTTTTGGAAGTAGTTCTCAAGAATCTCTCTCTTCTCACTCGTTCCTTGGACGGGGAGGTCCTTGGCCGCTTGCTTTTTCTCAATGGTTGCGCTCATGGCAGGATTGTTCAGGTCAGGTTCGGGAGTTTGCCCGATGTGTCAAAGTAAACGCATCGTTTCGTTCTTCGCCTTCCACAAGTCCTTCAGATTTCCACAACCGGCGTTGGACGAATTGGTGCATGACGGGGCCGCGGGAGGTGTCCTTTGGACAGGGTTTGGGCTTTTTTCTAGACCAAACCTCGCCCACCCCTCCAACCAATCGGCGCCCGAAGTACTTTTGCATTCATGTCGCAAAACGCCCCCAAGCGGAGGATGATCACTTCCGCGCTTCCCTACGCCAACGGGCCGATTCACCTCGGCCACATTGCAGGCGCCTACCTGCCTGCGGACATCCACGTTCGGCACCTGCGTAGCATGGGGGAAGATGTGCTTTGGATTTGTGGGAGCGATGAACACGGTGCGGCGATCACGCTTCGTGCAAAAAAGGAGGGTACGACCCCCCGAGAAATCGTGGACACGTACCACGTGGAGATGCAAAAAGCCTTCACAGGCCTCGACATCAGCTTCGACCACTACAGCCGCACGTCCTCGCCCAAGCACCACGAAGTGGCGCAGGATTTCTTCCTCACGTTGCTCGACAAAGGCGGGTTCGAGGTGAAAACCGAGGAGCAGTTCTACGACGAAGAAGCCAAGCAATTCCTCGCCGACCGGTACATCCAGGGCACCTGCCCTTCGTGTGGTCACGACGGTGCCTACGGCGACCAATGTGAAAAGTGCGGCAAGACCCTGAGCCCCACCGAGCTCGTCAACCCTCGCTCGACCCTCAGCGGCTCCACGCCGGTGCTCAAGCCCACGACGCTTTGGTACCTCCCCATGGGACGGCACGAAGACTGGCTCCGGGAATACATCGTCGACGGCACGCTCGACGGCCAACCCCACCACAACGCCAAGGAATGGAAGGCCCACGTGCTCGGACAGTGCCGCTCGTGGATCGACGGCGGCCTCGAGAGCCGCGCCATGACGCGCGATCTCGACTGGGGCGTGCCCGTGCCGGTAGACGGCGCGGACGGGAAGGTCTTGTACGTTTGGCTTGACGCCCCCATTGGCTACATCACGGCCACCATGGAGTGGTGCGAACAGAACGGCCAAGATTGGCGCGACTGGTGGCAAAACCCCGAGGCCGACCTCATCCACTTCATCGGCAAGGACAACATCGTCTTCCACTGCATCATCTTCCCCATCCTGCTCAAGGAGCACGGGGGCTACAACCTCCCGACCAACGTGCCCGCCAACGAGTTCATGAACCTCGAGGGCGACAAGATCAGCACGTCGCGG
>NYSX01000072.1 GCA_002683345.1 Flavobacteriales bacterium | reverse complement strand
GATATCTTCTGCCTTGAGTCCAGTCAGTTTTGGTGCAATGAACAGTCGCTCATACAGGGATGAATATTGAAATCCATGAGGACGTCGAAATGTGAAAATTCGGCCCAGGACCCAAAGGAGTCTGAACAAGTTGTTCTTCGAGTAAGACCTGTCGTGAGCCTTGACTGAAATGCCTTGGGCTTGAAGGGCATTCAGGATGAAATGAGGCGCTCCACGCCAACATTTGATGTCATTTGGATTTCCTACGACCAAGAGGTGGACATTCATAACGGATTCATGAATCAAGGGTTTGAAATTGATTCAATCAGGGATTGAATGATGCTTGACCTGGAAAAATCTCTTTGCGAGAACTTGTAAAAAGTGCGGTTTTGGGTCAACAATTCATACAGAAGCTCAGCACGACGCCGAACGGGTAGGTCGGGGTCAATCACTACGCCAGCGTCATTTTTCAGTACAAAATCTTTCAGTTCACCCTCCGGGGTAAAGGCAATGATTGGTTTCTGATGCCCCATGATTTCCAAATATTTTGATCCCAAACTGTAGTCTCGTCTTCCTTCAATTTTGGCACTAGTGCCGAGCAAGAAATCCATGGTTTCCATCCAATTGGAAACTTCTTGGCGCGGCAGAAATCCATGAAACTGATAGTTTTTTCTGGGCAAGTGGGCTTCGGCCATTTGACTGAGCCAATCGGGAACCTTTCCCACGTGATCAAATTGCACTTTGATTTCTGGACTTTGAGCAATGACATGGCCCAATGTTTCGAAGAAGAAAAGTGGTGATCTGTAGAGCCAATGCTCAATGTGGGGGGAGTACTGGAAAAATGACTTCGGATTGCCAAGCGATTGGCCTGGATCGTAGTAGTACGTCCCCACATATCCAATCTTGACTACCTCAGTAGGGACATAAACGGATTCCCTCTCCACTTTCGCATCGTATCCGTTGGGAACTTCCAACCATTTTGGTTCGGTGTGACGACGTAGATGGGGGTTTGAAGCGAGTATGGATAGCGTTTCAGAAGTTGTGGCAAGAACGGAATCAACGTTTTTCAGTACTGTGGCTTCTTTTCGCAATGTGTGCCAAAAGTGAAGTTTTGTGGGGTACGGATACAGACACCAGTGTGCCCATGCGTCCCTAAAGTCTGCAATAAGATGCACATCAGGCATTTTTTTACGCAGCTTCGGGATGATTGAAAACGAAGAAAATGGTGGCGCGGTTACAATGATGTGAGTGAAGGGCGTTGTCTCATTTTCTGTTTGAATGGCTTGGAACAGGCGGGTGCCCCAGATGGAAAAAATGTTGTCTCCTCGACGATTCAGCAGCCAATTCCAGATTCTGTTGTTGCGTAATTGGCGAGCTGGCTTGATTGTAACGTGACGGAAAGCGATTTCGCTCAACGACAAATTGGAGTTTTGTGGCCACCTCATCTTGGACCCTTCCAAGCTGAACACGGTTACTTTCCACCCAACGCTTTCAGACGCAATATGTGATGCCAGTTGAAATGGTCTTACGGACCCGGCTGTATTTGAAGGTGGAAATTCAGCCGCCACAATTGCCAGATGACATTCACTCATTATGCAAGTTGTAAGTCAAAAAGACAGTTTGGTATGTATTGAATTGTGGATAAGGGGCACATTTTTTGCCGTGCTCTAAGTGTCATGGTAGGAGCTCCAATACGACGTCACATTGCGCACTCAATTCCTCGTCATGTGTGACGAGGATGATGTTGCAACCGTTTCGAGCTTTCTCTTGAAGCAATTCTAGAACAACATCCCTGAGTTTCTCATCCAATGCACTTGTTGCTTCATCGAGAACGACCAAGGGGCGGTCGAGCTGGAGGGCCCGAAGGATGGCGATGCGCTGCTTTTGACCACCGCTCAAATTGTTGCCATTCTCGGTGATCTGAAAATTCATGTGGTCATCACCCAAACAGCTCCTCAAATTCAGTCGGTCAACGAGTGTATTTATTTTGGTCTCATCGAGGTGCACATTCTGTGACGTGAGGCACAAGTTGTCACGCAAAGTGCCTTCGAACAAGAAGGGCTGCTGAGAGACGTAACTGATGTTGGCCAACCATTCTTGAGATTTTAGATTCTCGTGAAGGATTGTTGTTTGGGTGGCGCTTTTCACCGAAATCTCCCCTGACACAGGGCGATGGAGCCCCATGATCGCCCGAATCAGTGTACTTTTGCCAGATCCTGATGGGCCAACAATGGCAGCCAGCCGGCCAGCTTTAAAGGCATGCGACAATCCTACAAGGACGTTGGAGTTGCTCCCTTGGTATGCAAGACTCAAGTCTTGGATGTCAATGTCAACGGGGCCAAGTTCGGAGGTGTTGACAGGGGAGGCAGGGACGTTCTCGCTTCGAGTGCAATGGACCTCTTCGAACGCTTCGAGGATGTGAGCTTCTCCGCGCATTTGGTTTAAGGCGATGTTGATGCGTGTCATCGAGGGCATGACGCGATAGGCGCTTATGGCCATGAGTGACAAAAGTTCGATTAAGCCTGATTCCGGTGCTTCCTGGGTGAGGGCAATCAAGATGGATCCAGCAACGGCGATGACGGCAAGAACCTCATACAGTTTTGATGGCGCGAGATTCAGCACCAAGCTGTTGCCGAGAATTCTGAAAAGTTGCTTTCGTCCTTTGAGGTAGACGGTTTGAATCGCGGCGCTAGCTCGGAAGGTGATGATTTCCAAGTATCCGCTGATTGCATTGGTAACCAAAGTATTCGTTCGTGGTTCCAAATCTTTTCGTACCCGGCTGTAGAGTGTCAGTTTACCTCGTGTTGTTCTTCGAATCACCAGTGCGCCAAGAATCAAGATGCAAGCGATCGAAAGAAATACGACCCAATTGTAGAAGAGAAGAATGAAAACGATGATTGAAATCACCAGGCTTTCATTCAGAATCATGAGACTTCCAACCATGAAGGATCGGGCAAAACTGACAGGCCAAGAGTTGATTTTGGCCAGAATTTGTCCGGAATTTGAGGCTCCCAAGTCCTCGATGGATTGGGTGAAGTAATGCGTCCAAACTTCACTTGTGATGCGTTGGGAAACACCGAATGAAAAGCGCGATTGCAAAAGGTTGACGGAAAGCCCAAACAGAGCCTTGAACAAGAAGGCGGCGATGAGCAATACGCACAACGTCATGAGAAACTCCTGTCGATTCCCAACGCCAAAAGATTGTGCTACCTCGAACAATGAGCGAGTGACTGGATTCGCTTCGATTTTTTCCGGGGCAACCACCAATCCAATGACGGGGAGGATGGCAGATAAGCCCAAAATGTCAACAATGCTGTTGACCAAAATCACAATCAACAAGCCCCCAAAATGTCGCCTTTCTCTGCTGTCAAGTAAGGAGAAGACCCTCCACAGAAAACCGTTATGAGTCCTCGTTGGTTTCAATTGTGACTTAAGGTTGGTTGTTTCATGGTTCCGAGATGTGGCATGCAGTCACGTCCCCGAAAATGTCCAAATTAGGCCACAAGAATCTTTACGCAAGCTCAACCAACCACCCCGGCCGCTACCGTGAGGTGTGTGGATGGATCCACAAGGATGAATGAGCCGGTGCTGCGGTTGTCCTTGTAGCCGTCCGTGAGGAGGGGAGAGGCGGTCTTGATGCGGACGCGGGCCATGTCGTTGACGCCGATGGTGACGTCGTCTTCCACGCGGTGGAGGGTGTTGATGTCGATGCGGTAGAGGACCTCGGTGATCTTGGCTTGAACGTCGCGTGTGGTGTGGCGCAGGACATAGCGCGTTGCAGGGTTGAGTGGTGCTTCGCTGAGCCAGCAGATGCGTGCGTCGAGGATTTGTGTGCTCTCTGGCTGGTTGTTGGCACGCACCAGCATGTCTCCGCGGCTGAGGTCGATGTCGTCCGTCAGGGTCATCGTGACGCTCAGGGGAGGGAATGCCTTGTCGAGGGGGGTGTCGCCGACGAGGATTTGGTCGATGGTGCTCTCTTTGCCGCTGGGCAGTGCCACCACTTTGTCTCCAGGTTTCCAAACGCCTGAGGCAATGCGTCCTGCGTATCCGCGGAAGTCGCGGTGGGCATCGGTTTGGGGGCGAATCACATACTGGACGGGGAACCGGCAATCCTGGAGGTTGCGGTCCGCGCCCACATGAACAGTTTCGAGGTGGTGAAGGAGGGTGCCTCCGCCGTACCACGGCGTCTTGTCTGAACGGTCCACCACATTGTCGCCGTGTAGCGCACTGATCGGAATGAACTTGATGTCCGTGATGTCGAGGCGAGAGGAGAAGTCCTTGTACGCTGCGACAATTTCGTTGAAGCGCTCCTCGTTGTAGTCCACCAGGTCCATTTTGTTCACGCACACCACGACGTGGCGAAGGCCCAAAAGGGAGGCGATGAAACTGTGGCGGTGGGTCTGTTCGAGCAGGCCGTGACGTGCGTCGATGAGGATGATCGCGAGGTCGGCCGTGGAGGCGCCGGTCACCATGTTTCGGGTGTACTGAATGTGCCCGGGGGTGTCGGCAATGATGAACTTGCGCTTGGGCGTGGCGAAGTAGCGGTACGCCACGTCGATGGTGATGCCCTGTTCACGCTCGGCCTTGAGGCCGTCGGTGAGGAGGCTGAGGTCGGTGCCGTCGATGCCTTTTTGGCTGGAGGCGGATTCCACCGCTTCAAGCTGGTCCTCAAAAATGCTTTTGCTGTCGTACAACAAGCGTCCGATGAGGGTGCTTTTGCCGTCGTCGACGCTGCCTGCCGTGGTGAAACGGAGGAGGCCGTTGTGGTCGGGGGTGGTTGCTGCTGCCATTGCTTCTTGCCTTCGCGTGTTCAACGTCACTAATTAGAAATACCCTTCTTTCTTACGGTCCTCCATGGCGCTTTCGCTGCGCTTGTCGTCCATCCGGCCACCTCGCTCGGTGATGCGGGTGGCGGCGACCTCATCGATGATTTGTTCGAGGGTGTCGGCGTCGCTTTCGAACGCTCCAGTAATGGTCAAATCGCCAAGGGTGCGGAACCGGACATGCATCATCTCCGGTGTTTCGTCCTGGCGGAGGTTGAGGTGGTCGGAGTGGGCGAGGATTTGACCTGCGCGACGGATGCACATGCGGTCGTGCGCGTAGTAGAGCGACGGCAGGTCAATGTTCTCGCGGAGGATGTAGTTCCACACGTCGAGCTCGGTCCAGTTGTTCAGCGGAAAGACCCGGAAGTGCTCGCCGGGTGCGTGCATGCCATTGAAGAGGTTCCAAAGCTCGGGACGCTGGTTCTTGGGGTCCCATTGGCTGAAGTCGTCGCGGTGGGAGAAGAAGCGCTCCTTGGCGCGTGCCTTTTCCTCGTCACGGCGTGCACCGCCAATGCAAGCATCGAACTGGTGTTCTTCGATCGTATCGATGAGGGTTGTGGTTTGAAGGCGATTGCGGCTGGCGTTGGCACCGGGTTCTTCTTGGACTTTTCCGGATTCGATGGTGGCCTGAACGCTGCCCACGATGAGGCGGGCGCCGAGTCTTTCGACCAGGTTGTCGCGGAACTCGATTGTCTCGGGGAAGTTGTGGCCCGTGTCAATGTGCACCAGCGGCATGGGAATGCGTCCGGGCGCAAAGGCCTTGGCCGCGAGGTGGGTCACCACAATGCTGTCTTTTCCTCCAGAAAAGAGGATGGCGGGTCGGTCGAATTGGGCTGCGACTTCACGCAGCACGTAGATGGACTCGGCTTCGAGTTCCGTCAAATGATCGAGGTTGTAGGTCGAGTCGCTCATGGGTCTTGTGAGGTGGCGTTCTTGTCGTCCAGTTTGTCTTCACGTCCGAGGCGTCCAAAGCGAAACCACGCACGTTCGTGAAAGTAATAAAGCAGGGTCTTGGTGATGAGTTCAAACAACCCAATTTCAAACCCCACAAATGGATCGCCAGAGACCCACCAACTCACCAAAAAGGTGTCCACCGTGCCCACCACGCGCCAAGTGGCGGTTTTGGCGATGTGTCGGATGCGAGATTGCTTGGCGTCCATAATCCTACAAATATAGTGGGGAATTCAATCCGATGGAGGAACTGGTCACTCAGAGCGAAGCAATCACTTCTTGCAGGCTCTCTTCCACGGATTTCCCCGTGGTGTCGATGTCGATGAAATCGGTCAATGGCGCCTCGTAATCGGAAGCGTGCTTTTCTTCTCTGCCGCGGGTTTCAGTGGTGTGCACGTACACTTCGGTGACGTCGGTCGCAGCCTTCAATTCTTCGCGGATGTCGCGGTAGGGTGCCACGAGGCTGACCACCACGGTGTGACCCTTGGATTGGAGGTAGTGGGCGAGCAGTTGGGCGCGACGGATGTTGTTTTCGCGTCCTCCGCGAGAATAATCCTCATTGGTGGTCAGAGCTCGGAGGTCGTCGCCGTCGACGTGAAAGGCCTCAATGCCCTCAGATGCGAGGTGATTGAGCATGGCTTTCGCCAAGGTGGTCTTGCCATGGCCGGGCTGGCCTGTGAACCAATAAATCATGCCACCGGTTGCGCCGCCTTCAAGGTCAACGTTTGCTGACGGTCTGGCCCCACACTCAACACGGTGACAGGCACACCCACAGCTTTCTCGATGAACGCCACATAGTCGAGCAGGGTTTGGGGCACTTCCTCAAGGGTGCGGATGCCTGTCAAGTCGCCTGGCCAACCGGGAAGGGTCGTGTACACCGGCTCCACCTCGTCAGGCTCAATGCCGAAGGGGAGGTGGTCGATTTGTTCGCCGCGGTGCATGTAGTGGGTGCAGACGTGGATTTCGTCAAAACATCCGAGCACATCGGCTTTCATCATGCACAGCTGCGTGGCGCCGTTGACGTCCACCGCGTAGCGTAGCTGAGGCAGGTCGAGCCATCCGCAGCGACGTGGACGG
>NYSX01000071.1 GCA_002683345.1 Flavobacteriales bacterium | reverse complement strand
CTCAATCCAGCCTCCATCATGCGCGCGCCGCCAGATTTGCTGATGCAGATGAAGGGCACGCCTTTTTTGATGGCATGGTCGATGCCACGGGCGATTTTCTCTCCGACCACAGACCCCATGCTTCCCCCAATGAAGGAAAAGTCCATGCATGCAATCACCACGCATTGGCCTTGAAGTTCTCCCGACCCCACGCGAATGGCATCAGTGAGGCCTGTTTTGGCTTGCGCTGCGGTCAACCTGTCGGTGTAGGCCTTGGTGTCTTCGAATGAAAGTGGGTCTGCCGCTTGCAGCTTGGGCGCCACTTCACGGTATTTTCCTTCGTCGAAAAGAATGCCAAAGTAATCGTGGCTTCCAATGCGCTCGTGGTGGTCACACATCGCGCAGACCCAAAGGTTGTTCTCATGGTCCTGGTTGGAGACCACGGTTTTGCAATTGGGACACTTGTACCATGCGCCCTCAGGGATTTCTTTCTTCTCGGCACTCGAAGTCGTGATGCCTTCGGCGTTTCTCTTGAACCATACCATGGCGCAAATTTAGCCTGACTTCTCGCGGGACGTCTGTTTTCAGCCGGCAGTTCTCCACCGTTTTTGACTTGAAATCGTGGATTAGAAAGGCAAGCCCAAACCCAAGTGAAGCGCACCTTTCCACGGCCCTTGCCCGAGCCACCTCTGTCCCGCGGCTTTGCCCGGGTCGTGAATGCGAAGGCCTCCGTCCAAACGGAGCAGGAAGAATTCGAGGTCCATGCGAACGCCCATGCCAGCCCCCCACCCAAACCCCTCCAGGTCCCACGACCACACGGACGCTTCGGGCGCTTCCTCTCCGTGCAGCCAGACGTTGCCCATGTCTGAGAACAGGGCCGCCTGCCACACGTCGTTGATCCGCATGCGCTGCTCGACCTGCAGGTCGAGGCGGATGTCCCCCACCCCTGCAATTCCCGTGGCGTCTTCCATCAGCCTGGTGTTTCCCGGCCCCAGCGTTCGCAGACGCCAACCTCGAATGCCATTGGCACCTCCGCTGAAGAAGGCTTGCTCGAGCGGCAGGGATGGCGTGGTTTCTCCCGCATTGGCAAACCCCACCAACACATTGGCTGCAGTGGAGAAGCGAGGATGGCGGCGCGATCCACGCTCACCCGAAACCCTGGACAAGACGCGCTGGTACTGAATCAACGGAACGTCTGACGTGACCAACCACGCACCGGTGGTTTCATCAAACGACTCGGGCGAAGCCCAGGCTTGCGCCATTCTTTGAGAAAGTCCACCCGCCCAGCTTGCCTGCATGTCGATGCGTCCTTTCCATGATCCCAAAGTCCAATCGCTGGCCCACCCCAACGCCGAACCCACATTGAGGTGATTGTTGAATCGCGCCTGAATCAAGGAGTTGTCTTGGTCCAAGAGCCATTGCGAAAACGCTTCAGCCTTGTTGGTCAGATTCACGAACGACACTTGAATTGGACTGAAGTGCCATCGCGCATTCCGCGCGGCATTTTCGGTGAGACTGTAGTCGTGCTGCACGTGAATTTGGGAACGCGTGAACTCGGGCCAAACCTCCCGGTTCCACCCCACATCAAAAGCAGTTTGGGGTGCGTTGCTCGGTCGGAACATGGACAACGGCAACGGCGCGATGCCGATTTGTCGTGTGGACCATTGAAGGGTCCATTCTCCACTGTTCAAGAAGTTGGCCGTGCTCAAGGTGGAGAACGGGGCGACAGCCACATAGCCAAAGGCGACCTCCCACGCATTTTCTGCACCCCATCCCCGGGGATTGCGATGCTGCAACGTTGTGGAGAGCTTGGGGCCATAGCGTGCATCGTTGCGCACCAAATCCAATTCCACCCCCAGGTCGTGAGAAGGTTTCTGGACGAGGGTGTAGTCCACATCCATGACGGCGAGACGCTTCAGGCTCCCATCTGCCTTGGCCAAGGTGTCCCAGCGCAGGGCCGTGCTCATTTGGACACGGTCGACGGACCTGATCCGAGACAACCGGAGATACGTGTCCATCATGGTGGAGGGATTGTACACGCCACCCTGATCGAAGGTCCCGACATGCCGCCACACGTCGGACCTCAGCCCTCCCGCCTCGAGAGCGACCGATGGATCCTGGCCATTCCAAAACACCTCGCCGAGATGCACCAACGGGTGCTTTTCGAAGGCCTCAGACTCGCCCTCCATCAAGACCCCGGTCGAGGCGGCCTTGCGTGCAGCGCATACAACGGTGAGACGCACGCCCTTGTAAGAGGAAGCCCCCAAGGTGTCCACCTTGAATGACACGTGGCCAGCGTGAAAGGTGGTGTATCCGTCCTGTTGAATGCCTTTGGCGACACGGTCCCTTGCCTCTTGCAGTGCGGTTTGTGAAAACGGCATGCCCTCCTCGAGTGCGGCATGCCGCAAGACCTTGCTTGCGGCCAATCCAGATTCCTCAACGTCGACGTCAATGGCTTCAACTTTCCAGCGAGCGCCGCATTGCATCGCCAATTCCAACTGTGCACCGCCCCGAATCGCGTTCCACGACGATTGTACCTCCGCGTCCAGCCACCCAGCCAATTGGAGCCGGTTTTGAAGCGCCTTGGCGTTGCGAAGGGATGCCTCTTGACTCCAGGTGATCGAAGTGGACTTGGGCTCCCCTCCCCTTTGAAACCATGAACGCCAAACCGGCGGTGAGGGCTGGAGGGGCAGCAGGGATTGCCATTCGTCGCGTTGCGCCATGCTGGGCAACGCTTCGTCGGAGGGCATGGCGACCACTTTGGTCGATTTCCAAATCAGGTCGTCGGGCAACTCCTGCGACAGGCACACCGAGATGTAACTTGCGCTCATGAGCATCACCAAAGCACACCGGCAAGAGATTCGCCAGCTCAAGCGTCGCCAAGGACGCGTGGCGCAGCGCAAAGTGCTTGTGGAAGGAGAAAAGTGCATTCGTGAGCTCTGTCGAAGTGCTTGGACTGTGGAGCGAATCTACTTCACCGAGGCTTGGGAAGGTGCGTCGTTTTGGACTTCGGATGCGCACTTGGACGCCCTTCCAAGGCAGCAGGTGAGTGCCAAGGACATGGAGATGATGTCTGCCGTCAAAACCCCGCCGGGCATCTTGGCGGTTGCAGCGTGGCCTGAGGACGTGGAGGCCTTGCCCCAAGCTGGAGGCATGGTGCTGTACCTCGACGACGTGGCAGATCCCGGCAATGTGGGAACCTTGATTCGGGTGGCCGATTGGTTTGGCCTGCATGGCGTCATTCTAAGCCCGCGATGCGCGGACCCCCTCAGCCCCAAAGCCCTGCAAAGTGCCATGGGCTCCACGTTTCATATTTCCACGGCGGTGATGCCGTTTGCAGAGCTCCCGTCAGAACACACCAAGAACGTGATTGGCTTGGATGCGGGCGGACAAAATCTGTTCGAACCTGGAGCCATGTCCACCCCCTCCTTGTTGGTCGTGGGGTCGGAATCTCACGGTTTGTCCTCAGACATCAGAGAAGCGTGCCATGCCATCGCTTCCATTCCTGGGGCAGGACGCGCGGAATCCCTCAACGCATCCGTCGCTGGGGCCATCGCCACCTCAGCCTTCCTCCAAAAGGGCTTGACGTAAGGCCAGCGGCGCTGCAAGGATTTCACACCACTTGCGTGAGACTTGCTCCTTGGACCACCCCAAGGCACTGATGTCATTCTCCACGCGCTTCTTTCTCTCAGACCACGCTGCCTCTTCTCGCGGTGTGGGCTCGGGCACATGTGCAAACGTCTCCGAGGACCATCCCAAATGCTGCGCAGCCAAGCGCTGGTTGGGCCAAGCGCGCATGCCTCGGTGAAGGGCTTCGTCAAACTGCAGCGCCATGGTGCGTTCAGGCTTGACTTCTTCTGAAGAGGCTTGCCAAGGAAGGACATGTCCAAACTCGAGGTGGACTTTGCCCTTTTGGCCCACAAGCCCTGTCCACATGCTGCGTTCGTCTTCACCTTCTGCCTTGGTGTAACTGCCGTGCTTTTCGAGGTGCAAAAGCTCATTCACCTTGAAAGCATCGCAAGGATCCCATTCGTAGCTGATGGACACCGGGACGACGTGGAGCGCGTTCCACACTGCGGCATCTCCGTTGTTGGACAGCGTCCGCATCAGGGCTGGTGCTGTGGTGTCCCGTCCGTCCTTGGCGCGTCCCTCACGGTGGGCAAGCCAAACGGGCGTGCCGTGTTGGGTGACGTGTTGGATGTAGGCTGCTGTACGCAAGCTGTGTTCGTAACGCTCTCTTGCGCTTCCTGAACGCTCCACCACGAAACATCGGTTCAACCGCACCAAATCGTTCACCCACGGCCGCGATAGCAGGTTGGAACCTATGCCGATTTCCGTCGATCCTCTCCCCTCTTCCAACAGCGCCACATTGAGCAGTGAAGGATCCAAGACAATGTCGCGGTGGTTGCTCAAGAAAAGCATGCCCTCATGAAATGCTTCGGAGGGTCCATCCCAGGTGACGCCTTCTGTGGTCTGGGACATCAACCCTTGAAGAAAGGGTTTGACCACGTGTTCCTGAAACGCCTCAATGGACTCCACACCGCGCCATTGTTGAACCAGCTTTTCTGCCAAGGCTGAGGGAATCATCCGTCCCAATTCGCCCGTCCAATCCCGTGCATCGAGAAGCGTCTTGAGGGCGTGCTTGGCCACTTCCCCGGAATAGGGGGCCATGGATTCAAACGGCGCGAAGTCTTCCCTGCAGTCCATCATGCCGCAAGATAACTTGCCCCCTACCTTTGGCCAATGCAATTCGAGGATCTGAAGTTGAAGCGGCAATTTTTGAACGCGGTCGCAGACCTCGGATACGCCAGCCCGACGCCGATCCAAATCCAAGCCATCCCTCGGATTTTGGCGGGGCAAGACGTCATCGGTGTGGCGCAGACGGGCACGGGCAAGACCGGTGCCTACGTGCTGCCACTTTTGCAGAAACTCAAGGGCCGTCAAGAAGGCCAGCCGCGCATTGCCATTCTGGTTCCCACCAAGGAGTTGGCATTGCAGGTGCATTCTGCCGTTCAAGGATTTGCCGCGCACACCGACATCAAGTCGTTGGTGCTCGTGGGCGGCGTGGGGCCCAAGACGCAGATTGCCGAGTTGGAAGGCGGTTGTGAAGTGGTGGTCGCCACTCCGGGCAGATTCATGGAGCTCTACTTGAAGGGTGCGCTCGTCACCAAGAAGCTTCACACCATGGTGCTCGACGAGGCGGATCGAATGATGGACATGGGCTTCATGCCCCAGCTGCGAGACATCTTGGAGGTCATCCCCCGCAAGCGCCAAAACCTCCTGTTCAGCGCCACCTTCCCGCAGCGCGTCGAGCGACTTGCCGACGAGTTTTTGCTTTGGCCCACCCGGATTGAAGTCACTCCGGAAGGCACGCCAGTGGCCTCGGTCGACCAGTACGTCGTCCGCGCCCCCAACGTCCAGACCAAGATCAACGCCGTCCTTCATTGGCTGTTGGACAGCCATCCAGACTCACGGGCATTGCTGTTCGTGAGAACCAAAGAGGATGCCAAGCGCGTGCGACAGGCCTTGGAAGAGGCCCTGCCCAAACAAGTGGCGGAGATTCATTCCAACAAAGCCCAGCACACACGATTGGCGGCCATGGCTCAATTCCGCGCCGGAGACGTTCGGGTACTGGTCAGCACGGATGTCAGTGCACGTGGCATCGACGTTCCCGAAACGGAAGTGGTCATCAACTTCAACGTGCCCCGCATGTCTGACGATTACGTCCACCGCATCGGGCGTACAGGACGCGCAGACCGCAGTGGCATGGCATACACCTTGGTGGACCCCACCGACGAAGTGGCTTTGTCGCGCGTCTTGGAAAGACTGCCTGTGGATGGACGTCCTGAAGACCTCGAGTTGTCCATGCAAGTGGAACGCGTGGAAACCCCTCCGTGGGAAGCGAAAGCCATGGCCCGCACCATCGATTTCCAAAAGCGCAAGGCCGACCCCACCTACAAGGGTGCCTTCCACGAAAAGAAGAAAAAGAAAGGCGGAAGTCGGAGCTCAGGGAGCAAGCGTCGCAAACGGGGTTGAACCGTCATCTTCCCACGGCACCACACGGCCTTCGTCCAACAGATACCCTTCGTCGTAACACATGACGACGAGCTGCCCGTCCCGGGTGGTGGACAAGTGCGTGTGATAATCAAAGTCAAAGCCACGTCTGACCAGCCAATTGGTGGCCTCCTCTTGTGCCACTTGGGTGTTGCCCCGAAGATGACGAAGCAGGGAGCGGTTTCGCTCCAAGGTGCGTTTGACTTTCCATGAGCTGCGCGACCATGTGTTCCATTCTTGTGTTTGTTCCCTCATGAAGCCCAAAATGAGCTTCCCCACTCCCCTCCACCTTCTTCCATTTTGCAAACGCTGGTCCTGACTGCATCGGCGCTGTTCGCCATTACCTTCGTTCCATGAAAGCATGGAACAAGGTGGGTGTCGTCGGTGCGGGCACCATGGGAAGTGGCATCGCCCAAATCGCAGCCCAAGCAGGATGCGACGTGATTTTGGTTGACTCTTCCGCAGAGGCGCTGCAACGCAGCCGAGAGAAATTGGCCAAAGTATTCGCCCGACTCGTGGAAAAAGGCCGGATCGCTTCCGATGAATCCGAATCCGTCCAGCAACGCATCACGCGCGTCACGACCCTAGAATCCTTGGCCCCATGCGACATGGTCATCGAAGCCATTGTGGAGGATTTGGCCATCAAAACCACACTCTTTCAATCGCTCGAAGGCATGGTGTCAGAGGATGCTGTTTTGGCCACGAACACCTCGTCATTGTCCGTCACAGCCTTGGCCCGCGGATGCACCCGTCCCGAACGTGTCATTGGTTTGCATTTCTTCAACCCTGCGCCACTCATGGCTTTGGTCGAGGTGATCCCCGCGCTGCAAACGGAGGCCGATCTCGCCCGTCATGCTTTGGCGCAAATGGCTGCTTGGGGCAAGTCACCGGCTCTGGCCAAAGACACGCCTGGCTTCATCGTGAACCGCGTGGCGCGGCCGTTTTACAGCGAAGCTTTGCGCATCCTGGAAGAAGGCATTGCCTCGGTGGAGGACATCGATGCCTCCATGCGTGCGCAAGGATTTCGGATGGGGCCGTTCGAACTCATGGACTTGATTGGTCACGACGTCAATTACGCCGTCACGTCCACCGTGCATGCCGCCTTTTATGGGGACTCACGTTACCGGCCAAGCCACACCCAAAGGCAGTTGGTCGCCGCCAATTGGTTGGGGCGCAAACGCGACCGCGGTTTCTACACCTACGAAGGAGGTGTGCGACAAGGGAAGGAAGGCCAACACGTGGAAGGCGTTGCGGAACGCATCTTGGCGATGCTGATGAATGAGGCGGCAGATGCGGTGTTTTGGCAAGTGGCTTCACCCGCCGACATCGACACGGCCATGCAAAAAGGTGTCAATTACCCCAAGGGCCTTTTGGCTTGGGCAGACAGCTGGGGCATCCAGGAACTCATCAACATCTTGGATTCCTTGCGTCAGCGATACGGAGAAGAACGCTACAAGGTCTCTCCCCTGCTTCGCGACATGGCGCGGCAAGGCCGCACGTTTTTCAACTGAGTGCCTTTTCGCTGAGAATCAGGACCAACGCTTGATGCCGGCCAGATGATGCGAGGCCACGTGGTCTTCGTGCCGTTGCAATTGAGTGCCGACCAAATGGTCGATGCGCACCTCCCCACTGGCGTGAATGACCTGTCCATCCCCATCGCACACTCCGACATGCGTGATTTTGCCTTCGGCATTGGCAAAAAAGGCGACGTCATCCTGACGCACTTGGTCCAAGGCCACTTCTTCTCCGCATTTGAATTGCTCTGAAGCATCCCGAGGCACCACTTTGCCTGTCAGTGCGGCAGCCAACGACGTCATCCCACTGCAATCCAAGCCCCATCCACAACGGCCTCCCCAGTGGTAGGGCACGCCCAACATGGTGACACACCAATCCCACATGCTCCCCGCGTATGGCGCAGGTGCATCAGACACTGGCGTGATGGCCTGTTCGCCGAGCAACCATTGGCTGTCGGTGCGACGAACGACTGCGCCTGCTGGCAACCAGCCTCCGGCCACGTCATGCCAAGCGCTGGCTGCAGCAAGTCGAATGGGCGTGCCTTTCCAAAGTCCTGTCACCGGATTGAGTTGGCGTCGATCCATCCAACCCTCATACCCGTCGGGCAAACGAACTTGGACCCAGTCTCCGTGTCCCAGCGCGAGTTCCGTCACCGTTTCCCCGGCCAACACTTCGTTGACACATTCCGACCGATCCGACGCTTCTGCCCGAAGCGGAACGTGGCTCAAATGGGCCCAGGCCTCTCCCAATACGCGTGACATGGTCAGACCATTTCCAACACCAAGGCAGAGGCACCACCTCCACCATTGCAAATGCCAGCCGCACCCTTGGTCAAGCCGCGGTCTTTCAAGGCGTGGATCAACGTGACCACGATGCGAGAACCACTCGAACCAAGCGGGTGGCCCAAGGCCACCGCCCCACCGTGAATGTTGACACACTCAGGGTTCAAGCCGAGCTCTTGGTTGTTGGCAATGCCCACCACACTGAACGCTTCGTTCAATTCCCACAGGTCAATGTCCTCCTTGGTGAGTCCAGCTTTGTCCAACGCCTTGGGCAACGCCAAGGAGGGCGCGGTTGTGAACCATTCGGGTGCCTGCGCAGCATCCGCGGTGGCCAAGATTTTGGCCAAAGGCTTCAGTCCGTGCTTGGCCACGGCCTCTTCGGAGGCCAACACCACAGCGCTCGCCCCGTCGTTCAACGTAGAAGCGTTTGCCGCAGTGACCGTGCCCTCACGGTCAAAGGCGGGACGCAGGGCGGGAATCTTGTCCAGCTTCACGTTACGGTATTCCTCGTCACAATCCACAATGAGGTCGTCACCCCGACGCTGAGGCACCGAGACGGGCACCACCTCTGCCTGGAATTTGCCTTCGTCCCATGCCTTGGTGGCACGGCCGTAGCTCTCCACGGCAAAGGCATCTTGCGCCTCGCGAGAGATGTTCTTCTCCTTGGCGCAGAGCTCTGCACAATTCCCCATGTGCGTGGCGTTGTAGACGTCGGTCAAGCCGTCGAGCAACATGCCGTCTTGGACTTTGATGTTGCCAAACTTGGCGCCTTTGCGGCCATCGAGGTAATGGGGAACCATGCTCATGTTCTCCATCCCTCCGGCCACGACGACCTCCGCATCCCCTGCGGCGATGGCCTGGGCTCCAAGGGCGATGGACTTCATGCCGCTTGAGCACACCTTGTTCACCGTGGTGCAAGGCACATCTTGGCCGAGACCCGCAGCCATGGCCGCCTGCCTTGCTGGGGCCTGTCCCACTCCGGCCTGCAACACGTGTCCCATGAAAACTTCATCGACGTGGTCTGCAGACACCGAGGCAGCATCGAGTGCGCCTTGGATGGCCACTGCACCAAGCTTGGGGGCAGGAACAGAAGACAATGCACCAAGGAAGCTTCCCATGGGCGTTCGAACGGCAGAAACGATGTAGACAGTGCGAGACATGATGCGGTTTTAGGGGGTTGTCGTGGCACGAAATTAGGGCGGGATGGGCCGATTGGTTTGGGCTTTTTTCAAGGCAATGAAACTTTCCATAACCAATCGCGTACCAAGACCAACCTGCAAACAAAAATCACATGGCACTCAATGGCATTCCTCTCCAGCATGAACCAGATCGCCTGAGAGAATTCCAAACCTTGATTCGCCACGTCCATCAGCAACCCACGCAAATGCGTCGGGCCCTGCGGTTGGCCTTCAAAGAATTGCCAGTTGACGAAGCCCAAACGCTTCGAGACTGGGTCGAGCGTCGGTTCTCTCTCTGAGAATCAGCGCTTTTTTTTGCGCGTGTCCGAGGTGGGACGCGTGGATGCGCCGCGATCTGGGCGGGGCCGATTGGGGCGTCCCCCCTTCTTGGCCGGACGTTCGTTCATGTCCCGACGCGGCCCTGGCTTGGGGGAACTCCCCCCTCTTACCAACTTCAAGAATTCGTTAGGCACCCGTGTTTTGACATTGATGACCTCATCGTTGGGTCCTTTCAGTGCCAAGGCAAACAAGTGGATGCCACCCCGCTTGATGGGGTCAGGCGCTGATTTGCCCACCCCGATCAACAGGCAGTCGTCGCGACGCAACGCGGGAAGCATGTCCTTGATGACTTCGTATCCCGCCTTGAACTTGAGGAGCGTGTGCAGGTTGGTGGCGCGCATGGTGCGGTAAGGCAGCGCATAGGGATCGCTGTTCTCGGGACGGAGGAACAATTCGTCGTCCGCCGCCAAATGACCTTGCACCATCACGTACATCCCTTTGGCAAAAGAGTTCCAGTGCGTTTGAAGGTGCTGGCGCCATTCCATGGATTTGGCCACAACCAACAGGCCGCTGGCTTCTCGGGGAAGCTTGTTGACAAAGTGCACATCGATGCGCTCCTCAGATTTGGCCTCGAGGTAAGCCTTCACCGCAGTGTATGTCGACTTCACCTTGGGGTTGGGCGAGGCACAAACCCAGCCGGCAGGCTTCTCATAGATGAACACATTGTCGTCCTCATAGACCACCGGAAACGGTGCCCTGAGAAGTGCTGGAGATGCGTTGGTTTTGCTGTCCTTGGATTGAGCTCCACCCGTTCGGCTGCGTTTGGCCATCTCCTCTTTCGACAGGATGGACACCTGCGCCCCTGGCTCGAGGACATCCGACCCACGGGACACCACCTGACCATTGACCAACACTTCTCCTCTCTTCAAGGCATTCCTTGCCCGCGTCCGCGTGGCGTATCCCACATGGGTCATGAGTGCTTCGATCAACTCAACAGGATGGGTGGCCTTGAATTCTTGCATGGCGCGAAAGTACGCGTTCGACTCGGTCTTGCTCCTTCACCCTCAAAGTGATGCCCAAAAAAAGAGGCCCCCGCCGTTGCGAAAGCCTCTCTAACTAACAACTAAACTTAACCGAACGCGGTTCCCTCAGGAACCCAGTGCATTCAATTGTGGCCAAGGTGCGTGTCTCTGTCAAGCGACGCAAGACCATGCAGACAAAGACAGGCTGTACTTTTCCACAAACGACGTGGACAACCATGAAAGCTTCCGCGTCAATCGATGCTGCAACCCTGTCCAAAGACGGAAAGCATGTTCATCAAATCAGACACCCCAACGCTGTCGTCCAAGTCGGTGTCTGCGTAGCAAAAGCTTTGGCATCCAAAGTCAGAGAGCATGGTAAGCAAGTCATCCACGCTTCGCGTGCCGTCCCCATTGAAATCGGCGTAGCACCAGGGCACCGAAACACAAAATGGCACCGTGAGCTCTTCTCCGAAGTCGAAGCCCTGCGCCTCAGAAATGATGTCTTCAAAGGGGCCTTTGAGCGCATACCCGCCTTGTTCTCCGCAGTAGGATCCAGAAAATCCATCCCCACCTTGGTCGTTCCACACCAATTCATAGCAGCCTTCAGCGAGGCACCAAGTCTGACTGACGGTGTCTGCGGCGGACAGGGGAAGGCTTTGCAAAATCACCTCGTTACTGAAGGCTTCTCTCAGCTCCCAGCGCATGTCCACGTTTTCGCAGTCCCCCCACCATGTCAAGGTTGAAGTGTGACCCAGCCCTGAGGCCATGAGGGTCACCGACAAGGATGCTCCAAGTTCTCCGTGCTCTGGACTCCACGCATGGAATGTCACCTCCCAGGCGCCCGCGTTGGGCACCTCCAAGTTGAAGGCGTTCAAAGAGACCTCATCGCCATGCACAAGGGGCGAATCAAATCCCGTCCACACGGTGTCTTGAATCAACACACTGCCTTGTTGCGCTTCAAACACACAATGCACCTCATCCAGGTTTTGTGTGCCGCTGTAGTGAAAACGTGGCTGCCCTGTGAGCAAGCCCATGCATTGGGTGCGGGGCGCCATGATGTCCGTGATCGTTCCGGCCACGGCAGGTGCCGACGGCAAAGGACACGCCCACAGCCCCCGACCATAGGTGGAAACCATCAACCGGTGCAATGTGGCATCTTCCTGAATGTCCACCACAGGGGTGAGAGGCAGGCCTGTCCCGAAGTTCGACCACGACATGGTCTCTTCATTCCAAAGGTGCACGCCCAAGTCTGACCCACACACCCAGTTCCCGTCCTCCAACTGCAGAAGTGCTTGAACGGGAAGGACGGGCAACCCCGTGCTGACGTCCTCCCATGTAGCCCCATGATCTTGGGTTCGCCAAACCTGCTGCCCCTCTGTGTAGGCACCAAACGAGACCCACCACGTCCCACTGTCTTCCGAATCAATGGCCACGTCACCAACCACCGTCCCTGGAAGCCCATCGACTTCATTGAATGTCAAGGACAAGCTGTCCCTCCAGTAGAGCACGCCACTTTTGGCAACGAGTGCAACCTCTGGGTCCTGTGGGGACAACGCCAAGGCAGTGCTTCGCACGGTGCCCATCCCGCCCCAAGACGTCCAGGTGATTCCGCCGTCATCTGAGAAGTGCAGTGATTTTTTGGCAGCCACAATGCGTCCAGACACCGCAGGATGATGCTGGAATGGAGTTTGCCAAGCGCCCACTTCATTGGGCCCACCGGCCTGGAAATAATTGGCGATGTTGGTCATCGTCCTTCCCCCATCGTCGCTCCGGTACAGCAGGCCGTAGTAAGAAGATGCATACAACCGGCCGTCCACTTCGGAATCGAAGAAGGCATGAAACCCATCGCCATCGAGCACCCGTGCCTCGAAGTCAGGATGGACCAACGTGGTGCCATTGTCTTGGGTACCCACAAGCAAGTGAGCTGCGCGATTGGGGTGAATGCCCATGGCGTAACCCTGTGTGATGTCCAATCCGGAGGAAAGGTCTGTCACTTCTCCATCTTCCCACACAAACACGCCGCCATCGTTGCCAAGAACAATTCGGCCATCCTCGAGTATGGTGATGCTGTGTTGATCTGCATGGGCGTATTTGGCCTCAGACGCGCCTTGCCAGTGCACGGGACAGTTCCATGTCGTTCCTCCATCGGTGGTCTCCCAAAGATTCACGCCCCCAACCAGGACGCGGTTTGCGTTGTTCGGATCGACGGCAATGCACAAATCCCAAAACGCTTGTCCAGCGCCATCTGCCCCATTGACTGTGTACCCAAGAAGGTTAGGTCCTTCCTCTCTTGTGGCCTCTGCGGTCCAAGTCACCCCGCCGTCCACACTGCGCCAAAACGCCAAGAAATTTTGCTGGAAGTAATGCCCTGCAACCGCGTACAAAGTGTCCAGAATCATGGCATCCCCCACCGATTGTCCTGCCAATTGAATGCGGCCGACGCTGTTGGCCGTTTCTGGCAGTACACAAGGCACCCAATTCTCGCC
Organism: Flavobacteriales bacterium; assembly: GCA_002683345.1. Taxonomy (GTDB): domain Bacteria; phylum Bacteroidota; class Bacteroidia; order Flavobacteriales_D; family Sanyastnellaceae; genus UBA11663. The sequence goes on along the minus strand of NYSX01000071.1, from coordinate 13,978 downwards.
GACGTCCGTGGTCCGATAGAGCCCCACATTTTCAATGGCGACCACAGCGGTGCTGTCGTTGACCCAAATCGCGTCCCTCACATTGCCACTGCGCACAATGTCAAATGTGCTTCCGGCATTCGTGGTTCGGAACAATCCGAGGTCCGTCGCCACAAACACGGTATCTGTCATGGTACGATGTGGGCGGATGGCGTGAATTGTTCGGCCTTGTTGAACCTCAAAAGACAGCTCCAATGGCGCCCAGTTGGCTCCGCCGTCTGTCGTTTCAAGGACGCCAATGCTGTACGTGTCTCCCCCGTTCCCATCTCCAGTTGCCAGCCAGAGGTGGTCGGCATCCTCAGGATCAATCCAAAGGTCGGTCACCCCCAAGGGTGCAAGCACATCCACGCCGAAGACGTCCCATGTTTGGCCCTCATCCCAAGAGTGCCAGAGGCCGCCAGCGGGTGCGCAGGCGTACCAGTGTTGCTCGTCATGTGGGTCGATGCGAACCCGGTTGATTCGCCCTGCACCGCCATGGGTGGGGACACTTCGTGGGGCAACATACCGCCAGGAGGCATCTTCATCGGGCGGAAGAACAGCGGCAGTTTGCCTCCAATTTTTAGACGCTTGCCACCATGCGCTTCTCGGAACCGAAGCGGTCCGTCCACCGCGGGCCTCTGCCCACCATGCCCAACGGGCGAATGCCTTTTCGCCGCATGACCGCGACTCGGTGCGCCATTCCTCCTGAGACTCGAATGCCTCTTGAGCCTTCTCGAGACTCGCATCAGGACCTGACATCCATGCTGACCAAGTTTTGGCTTGTTCTGAGGGTGTGTCAACGACATGGTTTGGACTGGGAGACTGTCCCAATGCGGACTCCGCACACAACGTCAACACGGCAAGAACAAGCAGGCTCGGGGCGAACTGCTTGACATGCCATGACGTCCAATCGATGGGTCTGTGCGCGTGCATTCCTTGAAGGTACGCAAGACCCCGACGAAAGTTTCAATTCTGCGGACAAACACCTTTTGGGGGGAACCGCTTGGTTGAAATGCCCTCGAGACTTAACCCACTGCGGGCTCCATGGTGTGGAAGACCGCCTGAACGTCGTCGTCTCCTTCGAGGCGCTCGATCAACCCTTCCACTTCTTCCACCTGCTCGGCGCTGAGTGCTTTGGTGGTTGTGGGAACGCGCTCGAGACCCGATTCCACGATTTCATATCCGTCTGCCTCAAGTTTGGACTGGAGTCCTCCAAAGGACTCGAAGGGTGCGGACACGATGATTTGGTTGGCCTCTTCGTCGCGCTCCACTTCCTCTGCACCCACATCGATGAGTTCAAGTGTCAAATCGTCCAAATCCACACCGGTGTCTTGGATGTTGAAGAAGCACATGCGGTTGAACATGAACTCCACCGAGCCCGTGGTCCCGAGTTGTCCTCCACCCCGGTTGAAATGAGACCGGACGTTGGCCACGGTGCGGTTGTTGTTGTCAGTGGCCGTTTCGACGTACACCGCAATGCCATGTGGGCCGTAGCCTTCGAAGGTCACCTCTTTGTAATCCGATGTGTCCTTGTCCGTGGCCTTCTTGATGGCACGCTCGATGTTGTCTTTGGGCATGTTGGCCGCCTTGCAGTTCTGCAGGACTGCACGCAACCGCGCATTGGTGTCAGGGTCGGCAATGCCTCCTCCTTCCTTGATGGCCAAAATGATGTCCTTGTTCAGGCGTGCGAAAATCTTGGACATCGCTGCCCAACGCTTCATTTTCCGCTCCTTCCGAAATTCAAATGCGCGTCCCATGGGTGGTTCTTTGTTGCGAAGATATTCGCTGCACGACAAGCGGAGAAACGACCGCCCTCAGTCTTCCGTGCAATCGTCTCCGAACCACGTCAAAAACAGGATCAGGTCGCCTGCACCGATCCCGCCATCGTTGTTGTGGTCTGCGGCACACGTGACCACACAGTGACCCGCGTTGGCATCCCACGTGGTTCCAGGGCCACATGTGCAGGACATGTCGCACGAACCATCGTCCTCTGTGGCTTCCGCATTGTAATTGCAAGCCACGGCATAGGTGCAGCCAGAGACGGCAGATTCTACAAGCCCCTCTTCATTCAGCACAATGCGCCGGTCAACCTCTTCCAAGGAAAGGCTCGTGTTGCCACCTCCAGCCCATGAAACCACCAAGCTGTCCACCGTGGTGTGGCTTCCCAACCCAAAGTGCGTCCATCGGCTGTTTTGGGACATGTATTGGGAACCACACGTCAAGGTCCGAGACGACGGCATTCCCTCGTTCCAGAGGGTCAAGACAGAGCCAATCGCATCGGGATGTCCACCATCCGGCACAAGCATGACTTGGAGCCAATGGTTGTCGTTGACCACGCCATTGTACAACGCTGCCTGAGGTCCCATGCGATGTGAGATGAAATCCAAGGCGCCGTCTTCGTTGTGGTCTCCGAAAGCCACGGAAAAGGTCAATTCGTTTTCCCAATTGATGGCCCCTGAAATGTCCTCCAACGGCAAGGTTCCTCCGGGGTTCAGGAAAAGCCCATTTGTCGAGTTGGGAAAGAAATTGGTCACGTTGGGATAGTCTGTGTACATGGATGTCCCCGTCGCGATGTACAGATCCTCCCAGCTGTCGTTGTTGACATCCAGCCACATGGCTCCCCAGGCCAAATTTTCGAGGAGAACCCCTGCTTCCTCGGCCATGTCAGTGTACGACAAGGAGTCTGATTCAACCTGGAAGGGTGCGCCCTGACAAACCAAAAAGTGGTTGCCGTCGTTCGCACCGTTGCTCACCATGATGTCCCAATCGAGGTCTTTGTCAAAATCGCCAAACGAAGAGCTCATGGAATAGATGCCGATGTCGATGCCCCATGACGCCGCCATGTCCATGAACGTGCCGTCCCCCATGTTGCGGTACAACGCGTCGGGCCAATTCGTCCTGTCATTGATAACATGCAAATCGAGCCATCCATCCCGATCGACATCGATCCACGTGCTTTGGAAGGATTGTTTCACGCCATTGCCCACGCCTGCCACTTCCGTCACGTCCTGAAATGACATGTCCAAATCCACGCCAGACAGGCCGCGAAAAAGCCGATTGCTCTCCGAGTTGGACTGTGGCGTATGGTAATGACAGACATACACGTCGAGACGATGGTCTTGGTCGAAATCCGCAATGGACGCGCCATAGGCTCGTTCCAAAGACGTTCCGCCCATGCCACCCGCATCCGGCACCTCCTGAAGAGAACCGTCTGGCATCCTGGCATACAATCGATTGGGGGCCAGCCTCTGCGTGACAAACAAATCCTGATCGCCGTCCCCATCAAGGTCTGCCCACAGCGCGCATTTGGCCTCTCCACCTGTGTTCACAATGCCCAAGTCGGCTTGCGCAAACTGGCCATCGCCATCGCCTTCGTAGAAGCGGATTTCACCCTGAAATTGGGTGAAGGTCAAATCGTCGTGCCCGTCCCCGTTGAAATCGGCCATGCTCACCCCATGACCTAGGAATCCGCCAAAATGGTTGGTGTAAAGCAGCCCCGCGGGATCGCCATTGGCGAAGGTCTGACCCCACACGACGGTCTTCAGCCCAAGCACGGATGCGGCGAGAAAGACGGAGAGGCGGACGTGGGCAGAGAACTGAAAGGCCATGGTGGGGGGACAAGTTTACTCCATGAAGAGCACATTGGCAGCTTGAAAGGTTTTCTACAAAATCGTGAATTTCATCGACAAACACAATGGTTTTGAGCGTAAATGACTAAATTACAGTAATCCAAAACCAGCCGAATGAAAAATTCTCTCGTCCTTGCGGTCCTTGCCCTCTGGATTTCCACGTCCGCGATGGCCCAAATTCAACAAGGCGGCCAACCTCTTCACTGGGGAGAATCCGCGCCAACTGTTGCATACAAAACATTTCCCGCGCTTGACCTCGACGTGCTTTCAGCCGAAGATGCCGTCACGGCAACGATGAAAGACGCCCCCTGGCGTTTTGGCATCGAACACGACGTGAATTGGACGATGTCGACCCATGGTTCATGGTCGGAAGAGGACGGCATGCGGGTTTGGCGCTTGGGCGTGCAGGCAGAAGGTGCCACAAGCTGGAGCTTCTACCTCTCTCGTTTCGTCGTGCCCAAAGGCGGTGAGTTGTTCGTGTGGAACGGCGACCGGACGCATTTCATGGGTGCGTTCAATCACTTGAATGTCAAAGATTGGGAAGGCCTTGCTTTGAGTGTGATGGACGGTGCTCAAGTGGTGTTGGAATACCGCGAGCCCTTGAGCATTCCCGCGACGGGCGAAATTGAAGTCGCACAAGTCGTTCAAGGTTACCGCTCTCTGCTCAGACGGGAAGCTGAATTGCAAGCCGAAATGTCAGCTGCCGGCCCCTTTGGAAACAGCGGCGCGTGCAACATCAACGTCAACTGTCCAGAAGGGGACGATTGGCAGGTGGAGAACCAATCGGTCGCTTTGATTGTCAACGGCGGCTTTGCGGCTTGCTCTGGCGCATTGGTCAACAACACCAACAACGATGGCACCCCCTATTTCTTGACGGCCAACCACTGCTTGGGCTCTCCCAACAGCTGGACCTATTATTTCAACCACGAAAGCGCGACTTGCAATGGCAGCACAGGCCCAACGAACAACAGCATTTCTGGTGGCACCCTGCTGGTGGCAAATGGTGGTTCGGATGTGGCACTGATTGAATTGAGCTCCACGCCACCCTCTTCTTGGGGCGTTGAATACGCGGGATGGGACGCGAGCAGTGCCACGCACACGAGTGCGGTGGGCATTCACCATCCTTCAGGTGACGTGAAGAAGATTTGTTTTGAAGACGACGCACCCTACCAAAGCAGCACGGGCGGTGCCCAAGTGTGGTGGATTGACGCCTGGGAATTGGGGGTGACTGAACCCGGATCTTCGGGATCTCCCCTGTTCAACCAAGATCACCGCATCATTGGTCAACTCTACGGCGGTGCGGCGGCTTGTTCGGGCTCTGTGAACAATGGCGCGTACGATTTCTACGGGCGTTTTGACGTGAGCTGGGGCTTGGGTGTGAGTCAATACCTGGATCCCAATGGATCAGGGACCTTGGTTCTGGACGGATACCCCACCGGATTCAACCCTGACAACGGATGCACTGACCCCACGGCGTGCAACTACAGCCCACAAGCCATCAACGACGACGGAAGTTGCACTGTAAATGACGACTGTGGCGTCTGCGGCGGCGACAACAGCACTTGTGGTGGTTGTACCAACCCCGCAGCTTGCAACTACGATGCAGAGGCCGTGGTGGATGACGGGTCTTGCGTCATCAATGGTGTGAATTTGACCTTCACCTTGTTGACCGACAACTACCCTGGAGAGACGACATGGTCCATCACCGACGGCGGCGGGAATGTGATCCTTGAAGGAGGCCCCTACAACAGCAACCAAACCACCTACACCGCTTCGGCATGCGTGGCCACGGGATGCTACACCCTTACGGTCAATGACAGCTACGGCGACGGATTGCAGTACGGAGGCGTGGTCGGAAACTACACCCTTGTCGATGGCGATGGACAGGTTCTCGCCCAAATGATCGCAAGCGGCAATTTCGGTTCGCAGGCTGTCGATGACTTCTGTGTTGAAGCCACGGGCAGCGACATCCCTGGATGCACCGATTCAACCGCGTGCAACTACGCCAGCGATGCCACCACGGATGATGGCAGCTGCACCTACGGGTTGGCGTATTTCCTCGACAGCGACAGCGACGGCGTCGGCGGAGTTGAGATGGGCACGACGTGCTTGTCGGTTCCTCCCGCAGGCCACGTGTTTTTGAGCGGTGACTGCAACGATGCCAACTCCACCATGTATCCAGGTGCTCCCGGCACAGGCGCCGGCGTGGACAACAATTGCAATGGCCTCATTGATGCCGACGAGGCGGAGCAGAACCCCTGCCCTGAAGACGTCAATGGAGACGGATCCATTTCCGTGGCAGACGTCCTTGCGGTGTTGTCTGAATTCGGCTGCACCTCGTCGTGCACCATGGACGTCAATGGCGACAACAACGTGAACGTCTCCGACATTCTCGCCTTGTTGGCTGCGTTTGGTCAGGATTGCTAAAACTGAACCCATGAACACCTTCTCTTCTTTCTTGTGCATCGTCGCGCTTGCGATTGGCAGTGTGTCGACAGCCACGGCGCAATGTGCGAGCTGTGAGCCGGACCTCTCTTGCGTGGCGGTTGACTTCCCCGTGCTCTGCCCTGAGCAGTTGCCCAACGCCACCCAAGGCGAACCCTATTCTGCCACGGCCACGTTCAACCTGCCTCCCTCGGTCATTGACCCCGGGTCGGGATTGGAAGCCACGTTGCTGACGGTCACGATTTCACAGGTGACAGGCCTGCCGTTTGGACTGGAGTTCAGCCCCAGCAACCCTGATGGCGTCTACCAGCCAGGAAATGGAGAGTACTACGGATGTTCTGTGGTGTGCGGAACGCCCTTGGTGAGCGGATCCTTTTTCGTGGACATCAACGTGACTGTGCTTGTGTCGGCTTTTGGATTCCAACAGACGGTGAACGAGAGCTTCAGCTTGCCGCTGATCGTGGAGCCGGGCGAAGGTGGGGACGGACCTTCAAGCTTTGAGCTCAGCGCGACACAAGGCTGCGCTCCCTTTGAAATTCAGGGAACCAATTTGATTGCGGACAACGGGGCGACCTACCTCTGGGACTTTGGCAATGGCCAAACCTCAGCCGCCTTCAACCCCACGTTCACGTACGATACGCCCGGCACCTACACGGTCAACGTTCAAACGGAAGTCAGTGAACTGGCCTTGACCCAAGTCAACATCACCACACTTGGCGGTGGCTGGGGACAGGACATTGAAGACTTCTTTGGTTCGCCTGACCCCTACTTCGTGCTGAGCGGCCCCCAAGGTGGCATTTACACCTCCGCCTACGCCGACGGCAACGAAACCCCCACTTTGGGTGGATTCAGCATCCCTTTGGACCCAGGAACGACCTACAACATTGCCTTCTACGACAGCGACGGCGTCATCACGGGCGACGACTTCTTGGGATCGAGTGATTTCACCCCGACTGGAGGTGGTGACATCACGGTGTCGAACAGCACGACCGCCATTTTGACCTTGACCGAGACGGTGGTGGCCAGTTTCAACGAGAGCACACAGGTGGTGGTCTTTGACGGACTCGAAGTCTACCAAGATCTCGACGGCGACGGCTTTGGCGACCCCGATGTGCTTGTGAATGCTTGCGACCCCGACAACGATTTGCCGTACGCGTTCAACGATCAAGACTGTGCCGACGACAACGCAAATGTGTATGTCGGTGCGGCTGGCACAGGTGAGGGACTGGACAACAACTGCGATGGCGTTGTGGATGGGGCCGAAATCATGACTGTGTTGGGTTGCACAGATGCAGAAGCTTGCAACTACGACCCTGCGGCCAACACCGACGACGGCTCATGCACCTTCCCCGAGCCCAACTTTGACTGCGATGGCAACTGCACTGCGGGAGAAGACTGTGAAGGGACCTGTGGCGGCACCGTCACGCTCGACGATTGCGGCGTGTGCGGAGGCGACAACACTTCTTGCACAGGATGTACTGACCCTGCAGCCACGAACTACGACCCGTCCGCCTCGATCGACGACGGCTCTTGTGAACTCCCAGAATGCTTGGGCGACCTCAACGGCGACTTGTTGGTCTCTGTCGCGGACATCTTGGAAATGCTTGGAGACTTCGGCTGCATCGAGAACTGTGATGCAGATTTGACTGGCGACAACGCCGTCAGTGTGGAAGACTTGCTGGCGCTGCTTGCGAATTTTGGCCTTGAGTGCCCTGAATAACGAACCAAAGATTTTGATCCATGAAACGCTTTTTGACTTTCTCTTCTGCCCTTTTTGCGGCTTGTTTGATGACCACCCAACTCTTGGGCCAATGCTCGGCCGATTTTGACTTTGGGGACGCCACCCTTGGCGTATCTCCCAACCCTGAATTGGGCGAACAATTTGAACCGGGTGTGGTGGGCGAGAGCTACGAGGACATCCTGCACATTTTGTTGCCTCAATTCGTCCTTGAAATTGACTCGACCCTTCCTTTTTCCCCCACCACTCCGCTTGACAGTGCTTCTCTGTCCTCTGTGGTCTTGGTCGACTTGAACGACACCCTGTCCACCACCACCTTGGATGCCGTGGGATTGCAGGTGAATTGCAACAACAACGGTGACTCGGGCAACCCTTGCTCTTTCTTGGGCGGCAACCAGTACTGCGCCTCGCTCACGGGCACACCCTCCGTGCAAGGTTCGTACCGCGTGGACATCTACGTCACGGGTTGGGTCACGGTGTTTGGCTTCCCATTCAGCCAAGAAGAAGTCTTCGGATCATTCGTTCTGGACTTGGGTGAGCTCGGATGCACCAATGAAGACGCCATCAACTACAACCCCAACGCGGTGGTGGACGACGGAAGTTGTCTGCTTGAAACGTGCCTTGGCGATGTGGATGGCGACAACTCGGTCACCGTGAGCGACCTGTTGGAGATTCTCGCTGAATTTGGTTGTACCGAAGGGTGCACGACAGACATCAGCGGCGACGGCTCGACAACTGTGGCAGATTTGCTCGAATTGCTGAGTGTCTTCGGCAACTCCTGCAGCTGATTCGTTCGGTAGTCACTTTGCAGCATTGCGGCAGGGCCATTTGATGCAACCGGAGGCTATGGCAACCTGTTGTAAATTGTGGCCCCTCTCCCTGACACATGAAAAATCTCTACTCCTTCGCAGTTCTTCTGTTCTTGATTCTCGGGAACTCAAGTGTGCTTGCACAAGAATGCACGTACACCATGAGCATGTTTAGCCAGTTGAGTTCAGGCCAAACAGACAGTGAATCAGCGACACTCGCCGGAAATTTGACTTCCGTGACATTCAACTTGAATTTCACAGGCACGGGGGCAAGCTACCCTGCGGACATGATGGTGTACTTGTATGCACCCAACGGGGAGTGCATTGTATGGGGTGGATGGAATATCCCTCCGACCGGCGGTTGCACCAACGTAGGAACGGGGTTCAACGCCTCATGGCCCGCCAACTGGAGCACAACAACGAACGGTTTTTACACCTACACGTTGAACACCAATACGTTTGGACTCAACGGTTCCGGAGCATGGACGGTGACTATCCAAAATGCGTGGACAGGCTCTGCTGTCGCGACCTACGATTTGGACATTGTGTTCGATGGCATTTGCGAGGGAGACTGCTTTATTCCGAGCGCTTGCAACTACGACCCCTTTGCCGACTTGATCAACAATGACCTCTGCATCTTCGCGGACGATTTGTACTCCCCGCCTGGCGTTTACGATTGCGATGGAAACTGCCTGCTCGATTTTGACGGAGATGGCATTTGCAATGCCTTAGAAATCCCTGGATGTCAAGAGCCTTGGGCTTGCAACTACAACCCGCAAGCCACGGACCCTGCCCCTCCTGCCGCCCCCTGCACTTATCCTGAGAGCAATGAGGTGGATTGCGACGGCAACAGTCTGCTTCCCCAATTCCTGACAGAGCCGCAAAATGTGACCGTGTCGTGCAACGATGTGCCAGACTCACCCCCCGTGTCTGCCCAGCCTGCACCTGCTGCGGTGGCCTACTACGGCCTGTTCGATGAGAGTTGCTACGATGCCATGGACGAGGTCGAATTTTCATTCACGGAGACCATCTATCCTGGCGACTGCCCTGGAGATTACACCATTGATCGGTACTGGGTGATCACCGATTGCAATGGCCTTCAAAATGCCATTTTGCAAACGATCACAGTGGTCGACAACCTCCCACCAGTCATTCTCACTGATTTGACTCCAGACACATTGGATTGCAACGACCCTGTCTTTTTCAGTCCGCTTCAGGCCGAGGACGCATGTGGTGGCGATTGGAATGTGATCGGAGAGCCTTCGTTGGTCTTCTTGCCTGGTGATTGTGAAGGAGAGTCCGTCCAAAAGAGGTACACCACCCTCACCGACGAATGCGGTAACCAGATTGAAGTTGAACAGGTGTTGCTCATCGAGGACAATGACCCGCCCTTTTGGCTTGAAGAACCACTCGAGCAAATCTTCACTGACAACATTGACGGAGAAGTGTTTGACGTCCCTGTGGCCGACGACGTGTGTTCAAACTTTGAGGTAGACATGACCACGTCGTACAACGATGGGTTGTGCCCTTTGTCTGTTGTAATGACCCGGACTTTTGTGGCCACCGACCAGTGTGGCAACACCTCAGCACCATTCATCCAAACCATCACAGAGGAAACGGACTTAGAAGCTTCTCTGTCTTCTGTGACTGCCGTCAGCTGCCACGACGGCAATGATGGCACGGCTGATTTGTCTTATTCCGGAGGCGTCGCCCCTTACACCGTGGATTGGAATGGATACAATCCCTCGTCCTTGCCTGCAGGTGAATACACCGTGGAGGTGTTGGACGCCAATTTGTGCAGTGTGACCTTGGATTTCTTGGTCACTCAACCTGCCCCCTTCTCTTTGAATTTGACGGCCAACATTCCTGAATGCAGCGACCCTGAGAGCGGCACCATTGCGGCAGACGTCAACGGAGGGACAGGAAACGTCAGCATCGATTGGGACGGCATCGACCCAAATGCCGTTGCCGCGGGGACGTACACTGTTTTGGCCACAGATGAGGCGGGGTGCATTGCAAGCTCTGTGGTGACTGTCGAGCCCGCAGACATCCCCGAGCCCTTGGAATTGGAAGGAGACGTTGAAGTGGTGCAAGGAGACAGTGCGGCTTACTACTACGAATACACCTTGGGCAGCACCTACGAATGGTCCTACTCTGGCGCACTCGAGGAACAAGCGTTGGCGTCCTTCGCCATCTCTGTTCTTTGGGACACCACAGGATACGTTTGTGTGCAAGAAACCAACCAAGAAGGTTGTGTCGGCGACCCCGTTTGCCTCGACGTCACTGTTCTTGACGATGTGTGGAGCGTGGGTGAAGTGGCACTTCTTCCCTGTTTGATGGCCTATCCCAACCCTGCTGGTGACCAGATGACTGTCAGCGTGCCTGCCGAATTGTTGGGGCATCGCTTCACCATCTTCAATGCCCTTGGTTCGCAGGTTGCTGCCGGACGGTTTGACGGCCCATACATGACGTTGGATGTCCAAACCATGCCTGCAGGCCAGTACCTGCTGAAGTCCATATCAGGGGCTGTCCTCAGCTTCCACGTATTGCGAGACTGACTCCACGCATTGCTGTCGACGTTTTCTGGCCCTTGACCCTAAACCTGCGTCTTCTTGGCTCCTCGATTGAATGTCGAGGGGACGTCTAAGTGTCATCTGAGGTGCATCACACCATGCCGGTGAAGCTTCGTTCCTTGACACCTCAAGGCAGGCAGGCAGCAGAGCAGTCTGTTCGACACGCCGCCAAACCCATATGCGTGCAGTTGGGCATCCACATAGCCCCCTGCAAGTGATGTCCTCATTGGAACCGCTTCCTTGCCTGCACCTACCCTTTCTTTTCTTGGAACTCATCGACGGTGTCCACAAATTTGAGCCCTTCCTTGAGAATCCCGCCCGTCTTGGGCAGAATATCAACGGACCATTTGCCTAACGTCAAGGCATCCGGAACATGGCCATTTGCCGACAGGAGTGCGGACTCTTTGAAGAATGCCTTAGGCCCTCGCGTCTTTGATGCTTTCGGACAAATCGAGAAGGCTCATGTCAAAGATTCGTGTCCCAATCAGAACAAAAGAAGGCCCCACCCAATCGGGTGAGGCCTTCGCGGTTTTGGTTAGAGTGAGTCGCTCTGAAGAGCGCTCTTGATAGGAATCTTAGTGTGCAATCACCAACTGCTTCACGGCTCGGCCATTGGCTTGGTCGAGAACCATTCGGTAGGTTCCGTTGGCGAGGTGAGCCACGTTGATGACGTTGCGACCTGCAACCAAACGTTCGCTGATCACCACGCGGCCTGCAGCATCCAACACCTGGAAGGCGTGGGCTTCAAATCCGGTGGTATTCACAATCACCACATCGTTGGCGGGGTTCGGGTAGGCCGTGAATGCCACAGATGCCTCTTCCAAACCAGAGGCAGCACCAGTCACAACCAAGCTCACGAGGTCTCCCACGCAACCTTCGGCATTGACTTCTTGCACGGTGATGACACCTTCTTCGAGGAGCCAAATCACGCTTACGTTGCTGGTGCCCTGCCCTTCAACAACCACACCGCCTTCCACGGTCCAGATGTACTCTGAGTTAGCGGTGAATGCGTAGCTGTATTCGGTGGGTTCTTCGAGCACCACGTCAACTGCCCCTTGGAGCTCCTGAACGAAGATGAACGCGCAATCTTCAGCATCGTGCAACGTCGCATTTGCGTTGAAGTTGCATGCATTCGCATTCATGCAGCCATAGCACCCAAAGTCACAAGAACCATTGTCGGTGGTAGCTTGGTGGTTGAAGTTGCACGCATATACGTCCATACAGCCATCAGCATCGTACGTGCAGGTGCCATTGTTGTCCGTGGCCGTGGGATCGTAGTTGTTGGCTCCCATGTCGGTGCAGCCGCCCACTTCGTCCATGTCACATACACCATCACCATCCACATCTGCAATGCAGTTGCCGAGGCAGTCGTAGCCCGTTGTGGCCATCACACAGCTGCCGTCGTTGAGGGTTGCAGTCACGTCGTAGTTGCAAGCGTTGGCATCCGTACAACCCATGTCTACGCAGCTCGTGAAGTCACATGAGCCGTCGTTCAAAGTGGCTTCGCCATTGAAATTGCAAGCCAAGGGATTCGTGCAACCGTCCACATCGTTGCTGAAGCAAGAGGCGAAGTCGCAGCTGCCATCGTTGACCGTCGCACCTTCATTGTAATTGCACGCTGTGGACACGTTGCAGCCAAACACTTGGCAAGTCGCGAATTCACACGAACCATCGTTGTAAGCTGCATCCGCATCGTAGTTGCACGCAGCAGTCATGGTGCAACCACCTGGAACACATGTGCTGCCTTCTGCGTCGAAGAACATGCACGGCTCATCGGTGGCGCCATAGTTGCAAGCCAACTCGTTGTTGCAGTCGCTTTCTCCAGCGCCAAACAGGCAGCTGAAGTCACATGAACCTGGCAGGTAGAAGTCAGCTTCAGCGTCGTAGTTGCAGGCAAACGGCAACACACAACCGCCCTGCAACACAATGCATGTGCCATTGTCGTCAGTCGCGAATGGGTTGAAGTTCACTGCAGCTTCATCTGTACAACCAGGAATCTCCTGCTCGTCACACACGCCGTCTTCATCCGAATCGTTCAAGCAGTTGCCGTCACAATCCAAGAATGGAATGGCGGGGTATTCACATGCACTCACGCTGCCCAACGTAGCGGCAGGATCATAGTTGCATGCTTCCTCGTCCGTGCATCCCACACAGCTCGCGAAGTCACACAACTCCACCACAATGTAATCCGCGGTTGGGTCGTAGTTGCAAGCAAATGGCAACAAGCATCCTGCCAGCAAGCAGCTGCCGTCATCTTCTGTGGCAGACGGGTCGTAGACAGGATTGCCTTCTTCCGTGCAACCGAGGACTTCCAATTCGTCACACACGCCGTCACCGTCGCCATCGTTCGTGCAGGTACCGTCACAGTTGTAGAACTCTTCTGGGTATTCACAAGAACCATTGTCGATCGTGGCGTCCATGTCGTAGTTGCAAGCCATGCTGTCGGTACAACCCGCGCATGAATCAAACTCACATGCACCTGGCAACTGGTAATCAGCCGTTTCATCGTAGTTGCACGCTTCCGCAATCAAACAGCCACCAATCAAGCATGAACCATCGTCAAATGTGGCATTCGGATCGAAGCCTGGGTTCATCGGATCGGTACAACCTCCAATCTCTTCGTCGTCACAAATGCCGTTGTCGTTCACGTCGCCAGCGCAGTCACCACCACACACGCCCAAGGCGTCGAGTTGGTTGCCGTCGCAGTCGCAGTCGCCAGCGGGGATGTCAGAACATCCGCACTCGTAGACCTCACCTGGGCCGTTG
>NYSX01000070.1 GCA_002683345.1 Flavobacteriales bacterium | reverse complement strand
GGTGTCCCCCAGAGGAGCGACCCTCACCACCACCCATGGGGTGATCGACAGGGTTCATCACCACACCACGCACGCGTGGACGGCGACCCAACCAACGGCTGCGACCAGCTTTACCGCTGACCTGCAAGTTGTGCTCGCTGTTGCCAACGGCACCGATGACGGCCAAGCACATCACCAAGATTTGGCGAGTCTCGCCGCTTGGCAGCTTCAACACAGCGTACTTGCCATCACGGGCAGCGAGCTGTGCGTACGAACCTGCGCTTCGGGCAATGTTCGCGCCACGGCCAGGGTGCAACTCAATGTTGTGCACGATGGTACCGAGGGGAATGTCTGACAAGTACATGGCGTGACCCACCTCAGGGATGGCGTTCTTGCCGCTGTCGATCGTCATGCCGGGCTTCAAGCCTTCAGGCGCGATGATGTAGCGCTTCTCGCCGTCCTTGTACTCGACCAAGCAAATGTTGCTCGAGCGGTTTGGATCGTATTCCACCGTCAACACGGTCGCCTCCATGTGCTTGTTGCGCTTGAAGTCGATCACGCGGTAACGACGCTTGTGTCCCCCACCGCGGTAACGCATGGTCATCTTGCCGTCTCTGTTGCGACCGCCAGACTTCTTGATGGGTTCAAGCAATGGCTTGTGAGGCTTGTCCGTGGTGATCTCTTCAAACTTGGAGAGCACCTTGTGGCGCATGCCTGGGGTAATCGGGTTGAATTTCCTGAGTGCCATGGCTTAGATGTTGTCGTAGAAATCGATGGTTTGACCGTCGGCCAAGCTGACGATGGCCTTCTTGTAACCGTTGGTCCGGCCACGAACCACACCTGTCTTGGTGTAGCGCTGGCGAGCCTTGCCATCCACGCGCACAGTGCGCACAGAGGTCACAGTCACGCCGTAGGCGGATTCAATCGACTTCTTGATTTCGATTTTGTTCGCACCGTCTGCCACCACAAATCCGTAACTGTTGTTACGATCTGTGTCGAGTGACATCTTTTCGGTGATGAGGGGCTTGATCAGAATGTTCGACATGACCTTAGGCTTTCAACATTCCTTCGATGACCTCGTGGGCGTTGTCCACGAGAACCAAGTTGGAACAGTTCATGATGTCGTACGTGCTCAAGTCTGAGGCCACCATCACCCGGTGCTTGGGGAGGTTGCGGCAGCTGCGGTAGATGGCGTCGTTGGCTGCAGGAAGGACCGTCAAGGTCTTCTTGTCTGCCAACTTCAAGCCTTCCAGCACGGCCAAGAAATCTTGTGTCTTGGGGGCATCCATCTTGATGCTGTCCACCACAGTGATTCCTTCGCCCTTCGCCTTGTAGCTCAAAGCACTCTTGCGCGCAAGCTTCTTCAACTTGCCGTTCAACTTCTGTGTGTAATCGCGTGGCTCGGGACCGAAAACGGTACCACCACCGCGGAACAATGGGTTCTTGATGCTGCCCGCACGTGCCGTACCTGTCCCCTTCTGCTTCTTGATCTTCCGGGTAGAACCGGTCACCAAGCTGCGGTTGAGGGTGTCGTGCGTGCCTTGGCGTTGTGCGGCCAAGAAACGCTTCACGTCCAAGTAGATGGCGTGGTCGTTGGGCTCGATGCCAAACACCGCATCATCCAAATCCACAGACTTCTTCGTCTTGGATCCTTTGCTGCTGTAAACGTCGAGTTTCATTATGCTTCAGGCTTACGGATGATGACAGTGGAACCTTTGTGGCCTGGGACTGCACCCTTCACCACAAGCAAACCTTCTTCAGGCATGACTTTCAGCACCTCGAGGTTTTCGATGGTCACACGGGAGTTGCCCATCTGACCTGCCATGCGCATGCCCTTGAAGACACGTGCCGGCGTCGAGGCCGCACCAATGGAACCAGGTGCACGCAGACGGTTGTGCTGACCGTGGGTCGCTTGACCCACACCGCCAAAACCGTGGCGCTTCACAACGCCCTGGAAGCCCTTTCCTTTGGACTTTCCAACGACGCTTACGTATTCACCTTCAGCGAACACATCGTCCACTTTCAAGGTGTCACCAGGTTGAAGTTCCTGTTCAAATGCGTGGAATTCCACAAGCTTGCGCTGTGGAGCCACACCTGCACGCTTGAAATGACCTTGCATGGCCTTTGAAGTGTGCTTCTCGGAACGCTCGCCGTAACCAAGCTGAACGGCTTCGTAGCCGTCCCGCTCGAGGGTACGTACTTGCGTCACGACGCAAGGACCAACTTCCAACACTGTGCATGGGAGATTCTTCCCAGCGGCACTGTAGATGCTGGTCATGCCTACTTTTTTCCCTATGAGTCCGGGCATGGTGTTTGAATTTTATGAGTTAGACCTGATCAGGGAATCAGACCTTGATTTCTACTTCGACTCCGCTGGGCAACTCCAAACGCATGAGGGCATCCACCGTCTTGGAAGACGAGCTGTAGATGTCGATCAAACGCTTGTACGAGCTCAGCTCGAACTGTTCACGGCTCTTCTTGTTCACGTGGGGTGAACGCAACACCGTGTAAATGCGCTGGTGCGTGGGCAGGGGCACGGGGCCACTGATCACGGCGCCAGTAGACTTCACAGTCTTGACAATCTTTTCAGCCGATTTGTCGACCAGGTTGTGGTCGTACGACTTGAGCTTGATGCGAATTTTCTGCGTCATGACTTGAGTGATTAGCCTTTGGCGGCTTCAATGACTTGTTCTTGAATGTTGTTGGGTGCCTGAGCGTAGTGGCTGAAGCTCATGCTTGACGTGGCGCGGCCAGAGGTCAACGTACGGAGGTCAGTCACGTACCCGAACATCTCAGACAGAGGCACCTTGGCGTTCACCACGGTCTTGCCCGAACGTTCGTCGGTCCCCTCGATCAAAGCACGACGCTTGTTCAAGTCACCGATGACGTCACCCATGTTCTCTTCAGGTGTGACCACCTCGAGCTTCATGAGCGGCTCCAAAATCTTGGGCTGGCAGTTCTTCACAGCTGCGCGGTACGCAAACTTGGCCGCTTGCTCAAACGAGAGCTGGTCCGAGTCCACCGCGTGGAAGCTTCCGTCGAGGAGTTCCACAGACATGCTGTCCATGGGGTATCCAGCGAGCACGCCGTTGTTCATGGCTTCCTTGAAGCCCTTCTCCACAGAGGGGATGAATTCCTTGGGAACGTTGCCGCCCTTCACAGAGCTCACGAACACGAGGCCTTCCTTCTCAGGATCTGGGGATGGACCAATCTTGACAATGATGTCTGCGAACTTACCGCGGCCACCAGACTGCTTTTTGTAGACTTCGCGGTGGTCGGCAGAACCGAAGATCGCCTCTTTGTAAGCCACGCGTGGCTGGCCTTGGTTGCACTCCACGTTGAACTCACGCTTCATGCGGTCAATCAAGACTTCGAGGTGCAATTCACCCATGCCAGAGATGACCGTTTGGCCGCTCTCTTCGTCCGTAGACACCTGGAATGTGGGGTCCTCTTCAGACAACTTGTTCAAAGCCGTGCCAAGCTTGTCCATGTCCGCTTGAGACTTGGGCTCGATGGCGATGCCGATCACAGGAGCGGGGAAGCTCATGCTCTCCAACACGATGGGCGCCTTCTCGTCGCACAAGGTGTCACCCGTACGGATGTCCTTGAAACCAACCACGGCACCGATGTCACCTGCTTCGAGGCAATCGATGGGGTTCTGCTTGTTTGAGTGCATTTGGAAGATGCGGCTGATGCGCTCCTTTTTGCCAGAACGGGTGTTCTTCACGTAAGAACCGGCAGGAAGCTCTCCAGAGTATGCACGAACGAAGCACAAGCGGCCCACGAAGGGGTCGGTGGCAATCTTGAAGGCGAGGCCAGAGAAAGGCTCGCTTGGATCGGGCTTGCGCTCCATCTCGACGGACTCGTCGTCAGGATCCGTGCCCGTGATGCTTTCCACATCGTAAGGAGAGGGCAAGTACATCATCACGGCGTCCAACATGGTCTGCACACCCTTGTTCTTGAAGGCAGAGCCACACAAGATGGGGGTGATGTCCATGGCGATGGTCGCCTTGCGAATCGCTTCCACGATTTCCTCCTTGGACAAGCTGTCTGGATCCTCGAAGTACTTCTCCATCAAAGAGTCGTCCTGTTCGGCAGCAGCTTCGATGAGCTTTTCACGGTACTCCGCCACGGTGTCCAAGAGGTCCTCAGGCATCGGAATCTCGTTCCATGTCATGCCCTTGTCTTCCTCGTTCCACACGTAGGCTTTGTTGTCAATCAAGTCGACGACACCCTTGAAGGTCTCTTCAGCACCGATGGGCACCTGCAGAGGCACAGGACGCGCGCCCAACATGTCCTTGATCATGCCGACCACGTTGAAGAAGTCTGCACCTGAACGGTCCATCTTGTTCACGAAGCCGATGCGAGGCACGCCGTACTTGTCGGCGAGACCCCAGTTGGTCTCAGATTGGGGCTCCACACCAGACACCGCGCAGAAGAGGCCCACCGCGCCGTCAAGGACGCGAAGTGAACGCTCCACCTCCACCGTGAAGTCCACGTGGCCTGGGGTGTCAATGATGTTGATGCGGTATTCCTTGTCTTGGAAGTTCCAGAAACAAGTGGTCGCAGCAGATGTGATCGTGATGCCACGCTCCTGCTCTTGTTCCATCCAGTCCATCGTCGCTGCACCATCGTGCACCTCACCGATTTTGTGACTGATTCCTGTGTAGTACAGGATGCGCTCCGTGGTTGTGGTCTTGCCAGCATCCACGTGGGCCATGATGCCAATGTTGCGCGTAAAGTTGAGGTCTCTCTTAGCCATGTCTCAGATCGTTGAGGTCAATGTCAGAAACGGAAGTGGGCGAAGGCCTTGTTCGCTTCCGCCATGCGGTGCGTGTCCTCCTTCTTCTTGAATGTGGAACCTTCCTCCTTCGAGGCGGCAATGATTTCAGCGGCCAAACGCTCGGCCATGCTCTTTTCATTGCGCTTGCGCGAGAAGTCGATGAGCCACTTCATGGCCATGCTCAACTTGCGGCTGTCGCGAATGGGGGTCGGGATTTGGAACGTTGCACCACCCACGCGACGGCTGCGAACTTCCACGGCAGGGGTGACGTTTTCCAACGCCTTCTTGAACAACTCCAAGCCATCTTCTCCTGTGCGCTCTGAAACGCGATCGATGGCATTGTAGAAAATCGTGAATGCCACGCTCTTCTTCCCGTCCAGCATCAGGTTGTTCACGAACGTGGTCACTTGAGTATCTCCGAAACGTGCGTCCGGGAGAATGCGGTGCTTTTTGGCGACTCTTCTTCTCATGGCGTCAGCTTACTTTTTGGCCTTGGGGCGCTTGGTACCATACTTCGAACGGCGCTGCATGCGGCCGTCCACTCCAGCGGTGTCAAGTGCACCGCGCACGATGTGGTAACGCACACCTGGGAGGTCTTTCACACGACCACCGCGCACGAGCACGATGCTGTGCTCTTGGAGGTTGTGTCCTTCACCGCCGATGTAGGCGTTCACTTCATTGCCGTTGGTCAATCGCACACGGGCGACTTTACGCATGGCGGAATTTGGCTTCTTGGGTGTGGTCGTGTAAACACGGACGCAAACACCACGGCGTTGTGGACACGAGTCCAAAGCGGCCGATTTACTCGCCTGAGTCTTGGTGACTCGTCCTTTGCGGATGAGCTGCTGGATAGTAGGCATCGTCTAGGTTTGACGTTAATCTATGGGCATAAAAAACATTCCCCCCAAATTCTAAAGGGGGTGCAAAAGTAGACCAAACCAATGAAAAAGCAAGGGGTCTGGCGAGATTTTTCTGGCGAATTCTCCAACAGCTGTCATCGTCCCCTTGAGACCAGCGTGCGCCCAAAGTTCATCAGCGATGCAACTCGAAACCTTACCTTCGGCTTGTGAATTTTCTCCACGATTTGAATGACGCGCAGCGCAAAGCTGCGGCGAACGTCGATGGCCCCATGATGGTCATCGCAGGTGCGGGCTCGGGGAAAACAAGGGTTTTGACCTACCGCATTGCCCACATGATGACGCAGGGGGTGGACCCGTTCTCGATTTTGGCCTTGACCTTCACCAACAAAGCCGCCCGCGAGATGAAAGACCGCATTGGCAAGCTGGTGGGGGAAAGCGAGGCGAAGAACCTTTGGATGGGGACGTTTCACAGTGTGTTTGCCCGCATCCTGCGCATCGAGTGCGAACGCATCAACTTCCCGCGCAACTTCACGATCTACGACACGCAGGACAGCCGCAGCCTGTTGAAGGACATCATCAAAGGCATGGGGCTCGACGACAAGGTGTACAAGCCCGCCGGCGTGCAATCCCGGATCAGCTCCGCCAAGAACAACCTCATTGACGCCCGCGCGTACGCGGAGCACGCGGAAATCCGCTCCGAAGACCAACAGTCCGGCCGACCCATGTTGGCCGACATCTACGCGCAATATGAGATCCGATGCTTTCGGGCGGGCGCCATGGACTTCGACGACCTCCTGTACAAGATGAATGTGCTGCTTCGGGACTTCCCCGATTTGCTCAACAAGTACCAGCACCGCTTCCGCTACATCTTGGTGGACGAGTACCAAGACACCAACTTCGCCCAGTACCTCATCATCAAGCAACTGGGCGCCGTGCATGAGAATGTCTGTGTGGTGGGAGACGATGCCCAAAGCATCTACGCCTTCCGTGGCGCCAACATCCAGAACATCCTCAACTTCAAAAAGGACTACCCTGAGGCCAAGCTGTTCAAGCTGGAACAGAACTACCGCTCCACCTCTCACATTGTGAAGGCGGCCAATTCGGTCATCGCCAACAACCGAGACCAAATCCCCAAGGAGGTTTGGACCTCCAACGCCGAGGGCGAAAAGATCAAGGTCTTCCGCGCGACCTCGGACAACGACGAAGGACGGTTTGTGGCGAACCGCATTTTTGAGGTGCGCGGTCACGACCAATGCCAGTACAAGGACTTCGCCATTCTGTATCGCACCAATGCCCAGTCGCGGTCGTTCGAAGAAAGCCTGCGCAAGCTCAACGTCCCCTACCGCATCTACGGTGGCCTGTCGTTCTACCAGCGCAAAGAAGTCAAGGACCTCCTGGCCTACTTCCGCTTGACGGTCAACCCCAACGACGATGAAAGCTTCAAGCGCGTGGTCAACTACCCCGCACGTGGGATCGGCAAGACATCCATGGACAAGTTGATCGCCTACGCCGCCGGAGAAGAAATCAGCCTTTGGCAGGCCCTGCATCCGGAGGATGGCATGCCCCCGGCGCCTTTGAAGGGTGCGGCATGGAAAAAGCTTAGCGACTTCGTGGGCATGGTGGCGGCGTTCTCGGCGGAGGCCAACCAAGCGAACGCGCATGCTGTCGGTTTGGCCATCGCCAAGCGCTCCGGATTGGTCCACGCACTGTATTCGGACAAGACGCCCGAAGGTGTGGCGCGCTATGAGAATGTGCAGGAATTGCTGAATGCCCTGCAAGGCTTTGTGGAGAATCCGCTCAACGAGGAAGCCCAAAGCCTGTCCGACTTCCTCATTGACGTGGCCCTCCTCACCGACGCCGACAACGAAGACGACGACGACAACAAAGTCAACCTCATGACCGTGCACGCAGCCAAAGGCCTCGAGTTCAAGCATGTGCACATCGTGGGGCTCGAAGAACAGTTGTTCCCCTCCCAGATGGCGATGGAGAGCCGGGCGGAGCTGGAAGAGGAGCGCCGTCTGTTCTACGTGGCGCTGACCCGGGCCGAAGTCACCTGCACCCTGTCCTACGCTTTGACGCGCTTCAAGTGGGGACAGGTCATGCAAGGCGATCCGAGCCGGTTCCTGGAAGAAATCGACGAGGACTGCATTGTCATGCCACAAAATGCCCCGACCTCGCGCGGCCCTGTGGACTTTGCGCAGGCCCGTTCTCAGTTCCGCCAAATGCCGACGGGATCGGCGCCGCGGTCGTTTGGACGCCTGGCCAGCAAAGCTGCGCCCAAGCCTCCCTCCCGGCCCGGCAAATGGTCAAGCATGAAGGAGGCGGCCAAGAATGCGTCTGCGGCTTCTGCGGCGCCCTTGAATCCCGGCACCGAACCGGACGCCAAACCACGCACCGATGGGCCGTCGGTCATCACGGTCGGGGACACGGTCATGCACGCCAAGTTTGGCAAGGGGAAAGTCGTGGCCTTGGAAGGAAACGCCCCCAACGAAAAGGCCACAGTGTTCTTCCCATCAGTCGGCCAAAAACAGCTGCTCTTGAAATTCGCCAAACTCGAAGTCCTCGGATGAAACCCTTCCTGATCTTGCTGGCCCTGGCCTCCCTTCTTCTCTTCGGCTGCGAACCCGAAGGACAAGACATCGCCTTCGAAGTGAATGTGACGCAATGGGCCAGCCCCGACCTCCCGGAAGTGGGCGCCATGGTGGTGCTCGAGGAGCAACGGCTAACCAACGGCGTGTTGAACTCGTTCTTCACGGAAATCGAGCGCGCCACCACCCTGGAGAGCGGCGTGGTGCAACTGCGAACGGTACGGAGCAACGTGCTCGCGTTGCGGATTCGGGTCGAGCAAACCGACTGTTTCGATGAAATCGTCGACCTCAACCCAGAAGACGTGATGACCGACGGCACGCCCAACGTCGTTGACGTGTCGGTCATGCCCCAGTGTCTTGTCAACTCCACCATCGACAACACTTCCTCGCCTTGCCCCAACTACAACATGAACTTCAAGTGGACGCCACGCGAAGTGGAGGGCGCCGCTTCTGACGTGCGCTTCACATGCGGCACCGACTGGCAAACGGTGGGATACGGCGACACCGAGAATGCCGTGTGCTACATCACCGGTGGTACGTGGTTGCTGCACAGGCGCTTTTGGGCATGCGTCGACAGCACCAACTTGGATTCGGTGTGGTGTGCCCCAGGCGGGGTGGTGATGTTGGATTTGGACTGACCGACACCACCCTTTCTGACATCCGGCGCGGAAGCCGCACCCCGGCATGCAACTGAGGCCCTCCTTTCGAGGTCCTTGCTTCAACCTCGCATTACCTTTCCAACATGAACCTGCACCACTTTGCCCGCCTTGCCTTTGCGTTTGGCCTGACCACCACCGCAATGAGCTTTGGCCAAACCCCCAACGCCCCCCTTCCCAAGGGCATCGGCGAAGGGGAAATGATGCAATGGCTCGCCCACCCTTTGGAGATGACGGATCCCTCGACCCTGCGGGGCATCCCCACCCCTCCTCCTGGCAGCAACATTCGCACCGCCGCGGAGTGGGAAGAAATCGAAGTCCTCACCATCACTTGGCGAGACTTCCCCTGCATTCTGAAGCAGATCACCGCAGCGGCGGTCCAAGAATGTCGCGTTGTGATTTTCTCTGAAAACGTCAACCAGACCAACAACTACCTCGCGGGGCTTTCTTGCGGCGGACCTGTGCCCATGGACAGCGTGGAAGTGGTGGACGCCGAGTCCAACAGCATTTGGATCCGTGACTATGGCGCCAACACCGTCTATAAGGAATACAACGACGGCCGCGTGTTGGTCGACTGGTTGTACAACCGCCCCCGTCCCGACGACGACGCCATTCCAGATGTGTTGGCCGACCACATGGGCCTCGACCTCTACAGCACCATTGAGTCCCCGGGCGATTTGATGAACACCGGCGGCAACTGGATGAGTGACGGTTTTGGAACGGCATTCGCCTCTGAACTCATCCTCGAAGAAAACGGAGGGGGCACCAACTGGTGGACCACCTTCCCCGACCACACCGAAGCCGAGATCGACGAGATCGTCCAAGCCTACCACGGCATCGACACCTACGTCAAGATGGATGTGCTCCCCTACGACGGCATCCACCACATCGACATGCACATGAAGTTGCTGGATGAGTCTACCCTGCTCGTGGCCGAGTACCCCACGGGTGTGGCCGACGGACCCCAAATCGAGGCCAACCTCCAGTACGTCCTGAGCAACTTCACCACGAAGTGGGGCACGCCCTTTGACGTCGTCCGCATTCCCAGCCCGCCCCAGTACGGGGGTGGCTACCCCAACCAAAACGGCGACTACCTGACGTACAGCAACGCCACGTTTGTCAACAACACCATCCTGTTACCGACCTACTACGAACAGTACGACACGACGGCGATTCGGATTTGGGAAGAAGCCATGCCTGGGTACAATGTGGTGGGCATCGACTGCGACTCTGGCAACGACAACATCATTGCGTTGAGCGGAGCCATCCACTGCATCACCCACACTGTGGCTGTGGAAGACCCCCTGATGATCAGCCACCTTCCGTTGAGCGACACCGAGGACACCGACAACGCGTACGTGGTGAACGCGGAACTCAGCCACCGCTCCGGCATCGCCAATGCGACCCTCAGCTGGGCCACCAACCCCGAGGGTCCATGGACCGACGTGGCCATGATGGAAGCAAGCGCCAACGACTTGTACGCCGACTACGTCGCCGACATTCCAGCCCAAGCCGAAGGCACGCAAGTCTACTACTACGTGTCGGCGGAAGCCAACAGCGGCAAATCAGGCGCCCGCCCCATGCCCGCCCCCGAGGGATGGTGGTCCTTCCGCGTGTTGGGAGAATCAAGCAGCCTCGACCACGTGGACGCCACCACGCCGTGGCAGGCGTTGTACCCCAACCCGGCCCGCGCCATCACCTGCCTCGAGTTGAACCTTCCCCAGGCGACAGAATGTCAAATCACCTTGCACAACGCCTTTGGCAAGCAAGTCGCGCTTCTGCACGACGGCATGCTGAACCGTGGCGTGCAGCGGGTCTTCCTCAACGCCGCAGACTTGGCCACGGGGCCATACTTCGTGACGCTGACCACGGCGCAAGGCACCCGCTGGACCGAGCGACTGATCGTGGAGTAACGGCCGGGACAGACCGCCGAACCGGAACCACAAAAAAAGCGCGCCTCGATGGGCGCGCTTTTTTCATGCATGTCTCGCAACTCAGTCGCGGCGTCCCAACAGACGCAGGAGGAACAAGAACAAGTTCAAGAAGTCCAAGTACAAAGAAGTCGCACCCAGCAAGGCGAGCTTCGTGGGCGCCACGGCACCGTACTCCACCCCCGCTGCAATGCGCTTCAAGCGCTGGGTGTCGTAGGCCACCAGCCCGGTGAAGATGAGCACACCCACTGCGCTGATGACGAAGTCAAGCATGGAGCTCTTCATCCACCAATTGACCAGGCTTGCGAGGATGATGCCGATCAACCCCATGAACAGCAAACTGCCCATGCGGGACAAATCCACTTTGGTGGTGTATCCGGCAATGGCCATGATGGCGAAGGTTGCTGCCGTGATCAAGAACACCTGGGTCAAGCTGCCCATGGAGTACACGTAGAAAATGCCCCCGAGGCTCAGCCCCATGGTTCCTGCAAACGCGAGGAAAATCAGGGCGAGTGAGGTCACGCTCAAGCGCTGCAACCCAAAGTTCATGACCATCAAAAACGCGAAGGGGGCCAACAACAACACCCAGCGGCCCATGCCCTGCATGACGGTGAGGTAGAGTTCACTGACCGCCGCGTAGTACGCTGCCGCCGCGGTGACCGCCAATCCGGCGACCATCCAGGTGAACACGGTGGACATGAACGACGAGACCGAGGTGCCCTCGAGCACGCCTGAATCGTTGAATTGCGGCTGGGCGCCGCCAAAGATCTTGGGAGGTTGTTCCATGGGCCAAAGATGCACGCTGTCGCGTCATCGCCCCGAATCCTTGACCAAAATTCACACTTCGCCCTGCGGCGACACGCCCTTATTCCCCGCCGTAGTAGTCGGCGTAGTTGTTCTCCGTCTCGTACAAACGGATGTGGTGGAGGTGGCAGCCTCGGTCTGCGATGGGGCCCTCGAGTTCCTCCCAAATGGCGATGATCAGAATCTCCGTCGACGTGCGCTTTCCCTTCATGAACGGCACATCGATGTTCAGGTTCCTGTGATCCAATGGCTCCTCGACATGTTCCTTGATGATGTCTTTCAAGTCCTTCAGATTCATGCAGTAGCCCGTGTCCTCGGCAGGAACCCCTTTCACCGTCACGTGAAGCTCGTAGTTGTGGCCGTGCCAGTTGGGGTTGGCGCATTTGCCGAACACTTCGAGGTTTTTGGCCTCGTCCCATTCGTCATTCCACAACTTGTGGGCAGCATTGAATCGGGCGCGGCGGGTGACGTAGACATTCTTCATGGCTCAGATAACCGCGCAAAGGTAGCGGATGTTCCCATGGAGTACCTTCGCGCCATGATTGTGGTTACCGGAGCTGCAGGCTTCATTGGAAGCGTGCTTGCCGTCAAGCTGTTGGAGGCGGACTACCGCCAGTTGGTGCTCGTGGACGATTTCACGGTGGAGGCCAAACGCGCCAACCACGAAGCCCTCCCCGTCACGCGGGTGGACCGGGCGGCCTTCCCCGATTGGCTTCGGGCCAACGAAGGCCAGGTTCAATTCATCTTCCACCTTGGGGCGCGCACCGACACCACGGAGCAGGACGAGCAACTCCTGAATGCCCTCAATCTGGACTACACCAAGGACATCTGGAACCTGTGTGTGG
>NYSX01000069.1 GCA_002683345.1 Flavobacteriales bacterium | reverse complement strand
TCCTCGAAGATGTGCGGGTGGAGGGACTCGAACCCCCACGCCGAAGCACCAGATCCTAAGTCTGGCGTGTCTACCAATTTCACCACACCCGCGCCCTTCGAGGGCCGCAAAGGTACGCGGTTTTTCTCGCCTGTCAACCCTCACGTTGCAGGGGTGAAGTGTGCAGAGAACCTGAGAACGAGTCGGTTCCCTTTGCGGTGTGGTAGGACAAAGAACATGGCGCAGCCGGGTGAGATGGATGGCCGTCCTTGTGTGGGGATTTGGCAGCCCACTCGCAGCCCAAACGCTCGTCCCCGATTCTCTCCTGCAGACGCGGGCTCTTGTGTCATGTACCGGGGGTGCATTGTGGGGAAGCCAGCCGACATGGGGTGTGAATTGGCATGGGTTTTCGATGGCGCTTTGGGGGAACCGTGGGGAGATGGAATGGGCACTTGGAGCCCAAACCGAGGGAAGTCCTGTGTGGCGTGAAACCCAAGCATGGCTGGGCTTGGGAACAACCTGGGACGACCGACTTCGAGGCGCAATGCGCATGAATGTCGGTTGGGTATCATGGCCTGAAGTTCAGCGCCACGTGCCTTTGGTGGACCTGTTTGGACAGGTTGACCAACGCGAAACGTGGGGGGACATTCGGTTGGAAGCCCGCGCCACATGGGGGCAGGGACTCCCGCTTTCAGGCGTGACGGAGCAGGGTTTGGTTCGGACCGCTCAAGGGGCCTTTGGTTGGACAGCTTGGTGGAAGCCCAATTTGGGGTCCAGTCCGGTGGGGTTGCCTGCATTGGGGTGGTCAGAGGGCGGGGCGTGGCACGTGGCTTGGGGTCTCGACCCCGGTTGGTGGGACGCGATGCGGCCTTGGAAACCCATGCCCGGACGCGTGGTTGTGCAATGGTCTTGGCCTGCGGCCCAATGGACGCTGAGTTGGTCGGGCAGTTTTGGCAAAGAGGTGTTGGGGGCGTCCACGCGACGAAGCAAGTCCAGGGTGGGGTCACGTCGCGACGCGTTTGGGGTGTTGTTTCGTCGGGCCGGCCGGGTCCACGGCGGGTCGTGGTGGTGGACTTGGGAACGCCAAACCAACGACCTCCCGTGACGTGGCCGTCCAACTGGACCGGCATGGTGGTTTTGCTCCTGGGGGTAGGGTCCACCCACGCCCAAGAAGACATTCAATCCTTGGTGGAGTGGGAGGTTTGGCGACACGTGACAAATGCCGTGGAAGAAGGGTGGTTGTCGCAGTCTGGCGCCCAGGCGGTCTTTCGGCACATCCAAGAAGAAGGGTGGCCCGTGTGCAGGGAAGAGGCCCGAAACATTTGTGGCTTGTCCGAGTTGGAATGCGCGAAGCTGATGCAATCCGAAACGTGGAATGCATGGGTTCTGCGACATGAGGCGTGGCTGCCGACCGCAAAAAAGCGTCCATCGTTCCATTGGACGGGTGCATGGAAGTTTCGAGAATCTGGGACGGTGCGTTCGCATGAGGCCCGGCTCAGGTGGGGAGGACTTCGCACACGCCTGCATGTCGAGGACTCGTTGGCCTGGGGCGGTTCGTGGTCCGGCCAGTCAGAGGGGTGGACCTGGGTGGCTGGACACCACCAAGTGGGCTGGGGCCATGGATTGACCCTGCCGCGGGCCGATGCGTTTGGCTTGGCCTTGTTTGTCGGGGGATCCGAAGTGAAGCTGCCCCTCGCCCCAAGAGGATTGCATCACGCACAATTCGAGGGGGCCTTGACGGGGGCGGCGCTGGAACATCGCGGTTTGGCGTGGACCCATGGCATCACGGCAGGCCGACGCCACGTCGGTTGGATGACGCGCTGGCGGCGCCACCATACCTGGGGTGTCTCTGCGTTTGCCGAGGGTGAGGATGCGCGTTTGGGCATGGATTGGTCTGCCCAAAAAGACAACGTGGACTGGCAATTGGCCTGGGCTTGGACGTCCACGGAGGGGTGGCTCCTGCGCACCTCGTTCCGATGGGCCCGCGGCACCCATTGGGTGATTCAAGGGGTGTACGAGGGAGGCTGGAGACAGGGGGAGAGGGAATGGAATACCTTCTCCACTTGGCAGCATCCCGAGCACGGCGGCTTGGTGCAGACACGGGTGCGGATTCGGGGCAGGGAGGATTGGGATGTCCGTTTTCAAGGACAACCCCACAAGCGCAGCGTCTGGCGATGGTCCATGGGGGGCACGCATGAATCGTTGATGGGCGGGATTCACCTCAGGCACGAAGCCTTGAAAGCGTCGTGGTGGGTGGGGCGGGACCGGTCGGGAGAACGGTCGTTTGCAAGGCATGTGGAAGGAGCGTGGGGCGAGGGTGGTCGGCGGCAATGGGGCGTGTTTGCGCTGGATGGTCAAGGCGATTGGCGCGGGCCATACGTCATGGTTCGTGCACTGGATGGCAGGGTGTGGTCGCAGACCCCGAGCACGGGATGGCGCATGGGGGTTTGGGTGACACAACAAGGGGCCCGTGAAGGTTCGTGGACGGCGCAGTGCTCGTGGTCACCTTCTCAACAAGAGACCTTTCGTTGCGCGTGGCGATGGCGTTGGGAACCGTGACGGACTGAAGTATCTTGGCACAAAGAGAATTGAACCCCTGTACATCAAGAATTTCAGCATGGCCAACACGAGCGACATCAAGAACGGCATGGTTTTGAACCACAACAACGGGTTGTGGCAAATCGTCGAATTCCTCCACGTCAAACCAGGTAAGGGGGCTGCTTTCGTCCGAACCAAGCTGAAGAACATCGAGACCGGCAAGGTGGTGGACAACACCTTCAACGCCGGCCACAAAATCGATCCGGTGCGCATTGAAACCCGGGAGCACACCTTCCTCTACAACGACGACGAGGGGTATCACTTCATGAACACAGAGAGCTACGAGCAAATTCGCTTGGAGAAGCATCTCATCAGCGCGCCCCAGTTTTTGAAGGACGGGCTGAGCTGCCTCATCGTGTTCCACGCGGAAGAGGAGCGTCCCATTAGCTGCGACCTGCCAAGCCACGTGGAATTGGAAATCACCTACACCGAGCCCGGTATCAAAGGCGATACGGCGACCAACTCGCTGAAGCCTGCCACCGTGGACACGGGTGCAGAAGTCAGGGTGCCTTTGTTCATCGACACAGGAGATTGGATCAAGGTGGATACCAGAACAGGTGAGTACACAGAGCGCGTCAAAAAGTAAGCAGGCTGTAGAGCCTCAGGCCATGACCAACCCGAAGGAACGTCGGCTGAAGCAGAAGCTCGAATTGCGAGACTTCAAGCTCGACGCGCTTTTGAAAGTCACCCAGGCCATTCAAGCCCAGCCCTCAGAAGAAGACCTGATGGCGCGGTATGTCGATGCGCTCAAGGTCAACTTGGGCATTGACAGGCTGGTGTTGTACGCCGCCGATTTGGAAGGGGACACCTGGCAGCTTCTCGTGGCTGCAGGCACGGAGGCTCCTTGGCCGCCGTCCCAACCCGCGTCCTTTTTTGAAGGCCTCGACCTCGACACGATTGGACTCGCAGGTGCCTTGGGAGGCGACCAACATCCTTCGGACGTGGTGGTACCCATCCACCAAAACGACGAGGCCATTGCGCTTGTCCTTGCAGGCGACACCACCGACGACGACCGCGGTGTGAGCCCTGTGGTCAAGCACTTGAATTTCCTCGTGACCTTGACCAACATCTTGGTGGTGGCGCGGCGAAACACGCAGATGGTGGCCCGCAGCTTGAAGCAAGAGGCCTTGCGTCGCGAATTGCAACTCGCGGGAGAGATGCAGGCCATGTTGCTGCCCCAAACGTGGAATCACCTCGATTTGGATGTGGCGGGCTACTACAAACCTCACACCCAAGTGGGCGGTGACTACTACGACGCGTTCACCACGGACTCTGGCAAAGTGGTGGTGTGCATGGCGGACGTCAGCGGAAAGGGCATGAGTGCGGCGTTGCTGATGAGCAACTTCCAAGCCCATGTGCGCGCCCTGTTCCAGGCGGAACACGCGACCCTGTCGGCTACGCTACACACCTTGAATGACCGGGTGATGCAGATCGCCCAAGGGGAGAAGTACATCACGTTTTTTGCCGCGGTGTTCGACCCGGTCAAACGCACGCTGGAATACGTGAATTGTGGCCACAATCCGCCGCTTTTTGTGGATGCAAGTGGCCGCGACACCTTGCTGGAAGACGGATGCGTCGGTTTGGGCATGTTCCGAGACATTCCTTCGATGAACGTCGGGACAATCTCAGTGCCTGTGGGCAGTGTGCTCTGCTGCTACACCGATGGGTTGGTCGAGCAAGAGAATGACCTAGAAGTCCCCTTTGGAACCGACCGTTTGCTGGGGTTGCTCTCCCACCACCAAGGCCAAACCCTCGAGGCCGTCCACCGCACCATTGTGGCTGCGCTCGATGCGTTCCGGGGGGAAGAACCTCCGCTGGACGACACGGCGATGCTCAGCTGTCGCTTTTCGTAAGCCCTTCCGAACCTTCGTCGGTGCAGAGGTCAAGCACGACGAGCAAGGCCAAGAAGCCCCAAAACGGTGCGCTCGCCTTGTCGGTGTCGAGGTAGTTGTTCAAGACACCGTGAACGAAGTAGGTGATCAGTCCCAAGAACAGCCCCATGGCCAACATGCGGTCGTCTGGGTCTGTGAGGGTCCGCTGCAATTTGAACCCGAGGTGACACGTCACAAGCAGCAATGCCATCACAAACAGCCCGCCCAAGAGGCCTTGTTCCGCCAACGGTCCGAGGTACTCGCTGTGGGCGTTCCCGACGTCTCCGTTGTTGGTGCTGATGAGTGTGCGCAAGTTGGATTGTTGGAAAGGGGCGTACTCGAATTGGTACGTCCCGGGCCCCCACCCAAACACCGGACGCTCTTGGAACATGGCCAAGGCGCATGACCAACGGTTGAGTCGCTCCAAATTGGAGTCGTCACTGGACACATTGGAAATGCTCTCCACGTGCTGGGCCAAGTCATCTGAGGAATCTTGTTTGTTGCGTTCGAGTTGAATGACCAAGGCATCCCAACTCAAAAACAACCCCACAAGCACGGCCACCCCTGCAGCCACCAAGGTTTTGAGGCGGACCCCGAGCCGCATCAACACCCAGAGGGCCGCAGCGGCGGCCAAGCTCACCCACGCGGCACGGGTGAAGGAAAGCACTGTTCCCAAGGCAAGCCATCCTGCACCAAGGGACCACAACACCTTGGACAGGGTGCTTTGTCGGGTGTGGAATGCCATGGCGATTACCGGAGGGAGCAACAGGGCGAGAACGGCGCCATACGAGGTGTGATCTTTGAAGAAGGGCTTCATGACCCAATGACCTGCCCCCTTGCTGAAATCGTAGCCCGCGTGACGGACCAAGGTGTAGCCAATGACCACAGAAAGCGGAACGAGCAAGAGGGCGAGGAACCGGCGGCGCGCGCGAGGATCATGTCGAAACCACTCGGCGAGGAGCACATAGAATGAAACAATGAACCAGGCCCGCGAAACCCATGCTTTGAGGGAAACGACCACATCGCTGCTGGGCAGCACAGTCAGGCCCATCCACAGGAACCCCGCGGCGATGACGTAGGTGACAGGATGGGAGAGGAAGTCGCGGTTGGGGGTTTGGCCTGAGAACCACTTTGCCACAAACAGCACAAGCAGCGCGAACAGCATGGGTTCCGTGGGCATGTACCACCCGATGGAGGTCAGTCCAAATTCACTCAGGTTGACCGAGAGTGGGACCAAACACAAGACCGTGGAGAGGTAGAGGTCCGTCCGCACGAACCCCCACCAGGCGATGAGGACGGCCACGGGCAGGACCAACACATACGGCGCGTTCAGTGCCCAACCCGCCAAGGCGAGAAGGGTCATGGCGAGGCCAGCCAGCCATCCAGCGCGCGCGGTGGTCATGGTTCGTTCAGGAGGCGTTCTGGGCGCGTTGCAACGTGTCCCAGGCGAGCATGGCCAAGAAGGCGGCGCCCACGGCCACCACGGACGTCATCACCACGATCAGCCAGCGCACGGGCTTGGCTTTTTTGTCCGCGGCACTGGCATAGTCCACGATGAAGGAGGACGACAATTGCGTCTCGGCGTCCACGCGCATCAATTCCACGCGCTTTTTGAGCAGGGATTGCTGTTCGTAGGCCGCTTCGAGGTAGGCCGACAAGTTGTTGTAGCCGTTGGCCAAGGTGCCGAGGCGCTCGAGGTCTTTTTTGAGGGTGTTGGCGGCGGCGGAGCGGCCGGAAGCCACGGCCATGCCGTACTGGGCCGTCAACCCTTCCACTTGCGTTTCGAAATCGTAAATGCCCAAGGCGTGCAACGAGGCCAAGCTGTCTTCGGCTTGCGCGATTTGCTCGGAAGTTTGGGCAAGCGCACCAAGGGCCAGTTTGTAGGCTTCGTTGGCCCGCTCGTTGCGCATGCTGTTGGCGACGCTGTCGACCAGGAAGGCCATGTCGTTGGCCATGTCACGGGCGAGCTCCGGGTCGGTGTCGAGGACCTGCACCCGAATGGACCCAAACCGCGTCAAGTTGGCACTCACGTTGCTGCCGTACGTCAGGGCCATGTCGGTCTTGGCGCCGGGTTCAGAAGGATCGATGTTGTAATGGGTGTACAGGTCGTACTTCTCGATGATCCGGTTGCGGATGCGGTGCGAATTCAAGATCTGGAGCAAGCGCTCGGCGTCTTCTGTCTCGCCGTACGCGAGGAGGTCGTTCTTTTTGGTCTCCTCGAAGAACTGTTCCCCCAAACTGTGTTGCGACGTGGCAAACATGACCACCGTGCTCTCGTAGTACTCGTCGAGCATGAGGGACACGCCAGAGGCGGCCACCGCGGCCAAAAACCCAACGGCAATCAGCGTTTTCAGGTTGCGGTAGATGAACACCAAGAGGTGTGTGGACTCCATGGGATTGTTTGAAGGCATGGGGCTTGCGTTGAATCGTGGTTCGCCGCGAAGGTAATGGGCCGCGGCGGTACCTTTGAGGTCATGGCGCGCATTGCCTTGAACGGACGATTGTTGGTGCCGGGGAAGCTCGAGGGCATCGGCAGGTTCACCTTGAACACACTGACGCAACTCGTGGCGCTTCGTCCCGACGATGCGTTTTTGCTCGTGGTGGACAGGCCTGACGATGAGATGTTTCGTTTGGGTCCCAACGTGGAAGTGGTGCGGATTCGTATTCCCGCACGCCGACCGTGGTTGATGAAATGGTGGTTCGGAAAGCCATTGAGCCGGGTGCTCCGGAAGTGGAACGCCGACGCCTTCGTGTCGCTGGAAGGTCCG
>NYSX01000068.1 GCA_002683345.1 Flavobacteriales bacterium | reverse complement strand
CCCTTGCGGTCTTGCATGACGAGCAACACCCCAAACAATGCCCCGCCCAAGTGCGCCACGTTGCCACCGGCATTCACGCCACGGCTCAATCCGAAATAGTCCAACACCACGTAGCCCCAAAACAGGTGCTTCAGCGACACCGGGCCAAACAAAATCAAGTTGAATTTGAGCTCGGGACGCAGCGTGGCAATCGCCCCAAAAATGGCCATCACCGAAGCCGAAGCCCCCAAAGCGTAGGTGCCCGTTTGAAGGGGTTTGAACCCGTTGGTCAGGAAAAAGTAGGCGGCAAATCCCGCAAGCCCTCCTGCGAGGTAGGTGCTCAGCAACCGCCGCGACCCCACTTCCCCCCGGTACACCCGGCCCATCCAAAACAAGAGCAACATGTTCATGCCCACGTGCCATACGCCTTGGTGTGTGAACATGTGGGTTAGCACACTCCACGGGCGCTTCGCCAAGACCTCGAGACGCCAAGACGTGGCCAAGGTTCGGGCTCCCTCTGCGGGCAACACCGCCGAGACCACCCCACCTCCGAGTTGATCCACCACATCCAGCGTCATGAGCACGACAAACACCGCCGCATTCACCCACACCAGGCGGGTCAGCATGCCGCCGTCACGCCACATCGCTTTCAGATTCTCCCACATGATTCAATAAAAATGACCGCGGTCCTGTTGCCACCGCTTGAGCAAGAAATAGCCAAAAATCATCCCGCCGAGGTGCGCAAAGTGCGCCACGTTGTCGCCGGGGCTGTTCTGGAACGCCAACATCAATTCAATCGCGCCGTAGCCCATCACGAAATACTTGGCGCGGATGGGAATGGGCGGAAACAGCAACATCAGTTGGGTGTTGGGAAAGAGCATCCCAAACGCCAAGAGCAAGCCAAACACCGCCCCACTGGCCCCCACCACGCGACCGTACACCATTTCAAGCACGCGTGCGCGCTGGAGGGGACTGGCGTTGGGGGAAATGAACTGCTCGGCGGCCGGAAAGAAGGTGCCGAGTTCGCTGTAGAACTGCAAGCCCACCACCAATTCATGCAGGGCAAAGGCGCCGAGGCCACAGACCATGTAGTAGGTCAGGAAGCGCTGAGGACCCCACACCCGCTCGAGTTGCGACCCAAACATGAACAGCGCGAACATGTTGAAGAAGATGTGCCCCAAATCCCCGTGCATGAACATGTGGGTGATGATTTGCCACGGCTGAAAGAACGGCGAACCGGGGTACGTGCCCGCCAACAGCGGCACGGCCACAGAATCGCCGATAAGGCCCGACCCCAGGTACATGAGTACGTTAAGGATGATCAGGTTTTTGACGACTTGAGGGGTGTTCTGCAACATCAGCGGAAAGGGTTTTCAAGGTCCTCTGCAGCCCAAATCGACAGCGCCTGCCGTCCATCTGGATCCACGTTGGGGTGATCACAGGCCCAAAGGTCGGCCACCAAACGACGCCGCGCCTCCAGAGGCATGGGCGCCTCACCGGTCACGGCCGCGCGGCTTGCCCACGCCTTCGCCCATTGGGCTTGACGCGCTTCGTGGTCGGTCCACTGGCCGTCGTGGTAGGTTTCCAACACCGCATCCAGCGCCTCGCGCACGTGGGCCGTCATGTCTGCCGGCACCGCGCGGAGCTGCACGGTTTGGTCGTCGACTTGGGCCAAATCCATGCCCATGGCCAACAACGCCTCCCTGGCGTCGGTCAAGGCCATCACCTCGGGCTGCGTCAAGGTGATGTCTTCTGGAATCAAGAGCGTTTGGGAGGCCACGGCAGCCGCTTCCCCTGCACGCAATCGCGCCATGAAGCGCTCGAACAAGATCCGCAGGTGGGCGCGCCGGATGTGCACCACCGCCACGCCTTCTTCCACGGGCACCATCAAGTACTTCCCGCGCCACTGCAGGATGTCAAGTCCCTCTGTGGATGCCGCCTCTTCGCGCACCTCCGCTTCCGCGGGAGGCGTCTCTGCAGCCGGACGGGCTGCGGGCTCCTCCATGACTTGGTACAAATCCTTCCAACCGGCCGATTTGGACCACCCTCCATGGGCTTGTCCCAAAGACGGGCCCGACGACCGCGTGCCCGACCCCGCATGGCCGCCTGATGGTGAGGTTGGCGCGCTGGGGGCGTCGAAGGGATTGTATTGGGGGTTGATCCGCACGGTGGGCTCTTGGACGTCCATGCCCGCCTTCAAGTCGGGAATGTTCAACCCCACCTCCGCATCGAAATCGATGGTCGGTGCCACATTGTGTGCACCCAATCCGCGCTTGACGGCCGATTTCAAAATGGCGATGATGGGCTGCTCTTCGTCGAATTTGACCTCAATCTTGGTCGGGTGAATGTTCACGTCGACACGCGCAGGGTCTACCGTGAGGTACAGGGCGTACAGCGGGTGATGTCCATCCCCAATGAGCCCTTCGTACGCACGAATCACCGCGCGATGCAGCAGGCCGTGCTTCACAAAACGCCCATTGACAAACAGGAACTGTTCGCCGCGCGTCTTTCTCGCAGAATCCGGCTTGCCGACAAACCCTTCGATGGCCACGACGTCGGTGTCTTCCTGCACAGGCACCAAACGCTCGTCGTGCTTGGGGCCCATGATGCCGACAATCCGTTGGCGAAGCGTCCCTGGCTTGAGCTGAAAAAGACTCGCCCCTTGGTGGGTCAGCACAAACGAAATGCCCGGGTGTGCAAACGCCACCCGCTGAAATTCGTCGACCACATGACGCATCTCCACCGCGTCGGACTTGAGAAAGTTCCGACGCGCCGGCACATTGTAGAACAGGTTCTTGACGTGAAACGTCGTGCCCGCGGCCCGGGCCTTGGGCTCCTCCCCAACGATTTCCGAGCCGTGGCAGCGAAGCACGGTTCCAACCTCGGCCCCTTCTTGGCACGTCGTCACTTCCACGTGGGCAATGGCCGCAATCGAGGCGAGGGCCTCTCCGCGAAAACCTTTGGTCGCCAGGGCAAACAAATCGTCGGCCGTTTGGAGTTTGGAGGTGGCGTGGCGTTCAAAACACACCCGCGCGTCCTCCGCGCTCATGCCTGCCCCGTTGTCCACCACTTGAATGGACGTGCGACCGGCATCCACGACGTGCACCTCAATGGAGGTCGCGCCAGCATCGACAGCGTTCTCCACGAGCTCCTTCACGACCGAAGCGGGTCGTTGGATGACTTCGCCAGCCGCAATCTGGTTGGCGACGTGGTCGGGCAGAACGTGAATGGTTTGGCTCATCCGTTCGAATGCATGAAGTTGAGAAACTGGCCGTAGTCCTGGGTTTCCACCCAAAGGATGGCACGGTAGGTCAGGTACACGAGCACGAGGGCCACCCCTCCTGCGCGAAGCGCCGCCATGCGGCTGGCGCGAATGGATGCGGCGCGGCGCGCAGCACGACCTTCCGCACTTCGGCCACCCTGCCTGAATTTGATGGGACGTGGCGCATCCGAGGCACCGTTCACCTCCTCCTCCACACGGCGCTTGCGTTCCTCCCATTCGGGGCGAGAATCAGGCAGGTGCCGGGACTTGAATGTGAAGGTGCGGGGTTCGGTGCGCACGTTCCGAAAAGGGCCGCGAAGTTTGGGCGCTTTCATGAACTCGAAGGTACGGGTGGTCAGGCCTGCGTCCGCTCAAATTCCGTTAACACGGATTCCACATCTCCTCCACCGTAATGGGCGAGCACTTTGCGCAACACGCGCTCCACACTCGCGTCGGGACACGAGGCCCCCGACGTGATCAACACGGTCGGGACGTCGTCCGCGGTTACGGCATCTGGCAAGGGTTGGGCGGTGACCTTCATTTGGCCTGAGTGCATGTCAAAGTGGTGCACCCCGTCTTCCTTCCACTCCAATTCGTTGCGCACGAAAAAGGTCGGCATGTGCTCCTCGCAGAGCTCGACCAAATGCGAAGTGTTGCTGCTGTTGTATCCGCCCACGACCAGGGCCACATCGGCTCCCCCGGCCAACAACGCCCCGCGCGTGGCGCTTTGGTTGTCGTTGGTGGCGTAACAGAGGGTGTCGCGGGTGTTGGCGAATTCCCCTTCGGGATTGGCGTCGACCGCCTGCTTGATGCGGTCGGCGATGGCCTGGGTGTCCGAGGCAAGCATGGTGGTTTGGTTGACCACACCCACCCGTCGAAGGTCACGTGCGGGATCAAACCCTTCCGTGGTCCGGCCTTCAAAACGCGACCAAAACGCCTCTGCATCCGTCCGGCCCGCCTCCATCCATTGGGCCAAGAATTCGGTTTCCTCCTCGTCCTTGACTACGAGGGCGTGCCCCGTTTCTGCAGCGTGTGAGAAGGTGGCACGGGTTTCCTCGTGCTTGGGTTTGCCGTGAATGACCACGGTGAAGTCTTTGCCGCCAAGCTGTGCAGAGCGCTTCCAGACCTTCTCGACAAACGGACACGTCGTGTTGTACTTCTGCACGTCCACCCCGAGGTCGCGCATGCGCTGCTCGAGTTCAACAGTGGCTCCAAACGCCGGCACAATGACCACATCGTCGGCCGTCAGCGTGTCCAGAGACACGAGTTCCTTGCCGAGGGTGTCGTGCAGGAATTGCACGCCGCGGCTTTGGAGGTCGGCATTGACTTCGGGGTTGTGAATCATTTGACTGAGCAGGAAAATCCGCTTGCCCGGGTTCTCATCCACCGCCTTGTAACTGATCTCGATGGCGTTTTCCACCCCAAAACAGAACCCAAAATGACGCGCCAAACGGATGTGCACTGCACCAAAGTCCAGCTCGGTCGGCGTGAAGTCTTGTTTCCTGGGGTCCAAGGCTTTGCGTTTGGCCTTCACCCGGGAAATGATGGGGCTGCGGTAAAACTCGGGGATGTCGAAGCTGCGCATGTGGCTCAAAAATACCTTACCCCATCGCAACCTTTTCAAGAAGACAAACGTTCATTTCACCAAGTTCTTCGGAACAATTCACATTGAAACACATGCCCGGATGGAAAATGCGCGTGGGACTCGTCCTCCGCGTAGAAGGGACCTGCAAGGAGGCTTCGGCCTCCTTTTTTTTTGCCCCAAACTCAACGGGCGCTGTCGCGTCGCTTGGCCAACCCCTCGGCATTGTCAAACGCGCGTTTCAAGGCATCGTCCCACAATCCCTCGCTCCGCTTCGCCACAAAACGCACGTCTCGGACGATGTCCGCCTGGGTCGAGGTTTGGAAACTCAACTGGTCGTAGGCGAGGCGCTGTATGAGCACCGACTGCAATTCAGGGACGTAAGCGAGAAACGGCCAGTCTGCGGTGTTCACCTCGACGTGGATTTGGTCCGATTCACTGAGCCACTCGAGGGTCCAGGCATCGAGTGCAGGCACGATGTCCGTGCAGTCGTTCAACCCAATGTTCATGCGCCACTCAATCGCCTGGCGAACCCAACGGGCATGGGCCTCACCTTGGGCTGGCCAATCCGGCGCACCCGCGCACGTCCAACACGTCCAGCACCACGGACCCCAAAGCAACAGCGCAGCAACGTGCATGACTCAGAGCGTCAATTCGGTTTCCACAAAGCGAATGCCCAGTTCGGCGAGCCCTTTGAGCAAGGGGTCGTAATACGTCTTGGACATGGGCACGTCCACCCCTGTGGTGCCAAACGTTCCCGCCATCAGCGGCTTCACCGCCAGCGCCATGGGCA
Source organism: Flavobacteriales bacterium (assembly GCA_002683345.1). Classification (GTDB taxonomy): domain Bacteria; phylum Bacteroidota; class Bacteroidia; order Flavobacteriales_D; family Sanyastnellaceae; genus UBA11663. Next base: position 45,154 of record NYSX01000068.1, on the reverse strand, counting down.
AGCCCACGGTGTCGCTCATGGCTGTGAACACGCTGTCCTTGCCCTCCAAGCTGAGGCTGCTCGTGCGTGCTTTTCGCACGCCGTTCATTTCGTAGTCAAACCGGTGCCACATGACAATCATGTCCCGGTCTTCTGGCCGCAAGACCCACTTGTCGGTGACGAGGGCCTCGATGATTTGGGCCGGGGTTCCGGAAGGGTTTGCAGGTCCAGACGCTCCGTCAAACAGACCCAACCAAGCCAACCGCTCCAAGGCCTCGTCCGTGGCGCCCGTCACGTGCTGGACCGCTTCCCTGACGTCGCGGCCATGCTCGGCTTCGGCGGGCAAGAACGACCTTGTCCAGTCCGCCCAAGACACGCCTTGAGGCCAGGTCAAGCTCGCGTCGTCCCGCACCATGCCCAACTGCACCAAGAGGTCCCAAGACTGGCTGAAACCTGCGCTGCGGAGCGTGCCTCGAACGAGGGTCTCCACCTCTGCCAAGCCGTATAACTCTCGGTAGCCGAGCGAATCGCGGTTGGGGTAGCCGTCGTAGGGGCGCCCATCCACATCGATGGACGTCAACGTTTGGAAGGTGCGGTGAGGCGGCACAACCCGCACGCGGCCCTGATCGAGGAAGGTCGCGGTCCCTCCTTGGCCAGCGAGCACCACGTTACGAGGGTTCCAGCTCAGCTTGTAATGCCAGGGGTTGTCGTCGGAATCCGGGGCCACCAATCCGCCGCAGTAAGATTGAAAACCGAGCATGCGTCCTCCTTCCGCCCGGATCTCGTCGATGACTTGCATGGCGCTCATGTGGTCGATGCCCGGATCCAAGCCGAGCTCGTTCAAGACCAACACCCCGGCCTCCCGCGCCGCGCCGTCCAACGCTTTCATCTCCGGCGAGACATAGCTCGGGGTGATCACGTTGACCCCTGCCTCGATGGCCACCTTGGCCACGTCCACGTGCATGAAGGCCGGCAGCATGCTGATGACAAGGTCGGCCTGGGCGATGCGGGCATTGCGGTCTGCAACGCCGTCGGACGCCAGCTGAAACGCATGGCCTCGAGGATGATCGCCCACCTTGGATTGGGCCGCATTCAAGCTCAAATCGCCCACGTGAATCTCCCACCCCTCTTGGTCTGCCTGACCGAGCAAATGCGCGATCAAAGAAGAACTGCTGCGCCCTGCACCGAGGACCAAAATCACCTTGCTGTCTGCCATGCATGCAAGGTAGCACGACAAGGTTTGGCACGGGCTTTGCCCCGCAGGGATAATCCCTACCTTCGAGGCTCAACCCATGCATGTCATGACCACATTCATTCACCCCACACTCCGCCGATTTGCCCTCGGCCTTCTCGCGTTGATCCTCCTAGGTGCACTCCCCGCTTGCAACGGTTCCAAAGCCTTTGTGAAACGCGGTGCCAAAATGGAAGAAGCGGGCATGATGCCCCAAGCGGCCAACCTCTACTACACCGCGGTGGTGAAGAAGCCCTCCAACATCGATGCGATGGTCGGACTGAAGCGCACCGGACAGGTCGTTTTGGGTCAGCACATCGCCGCCTTTGACGAAGCCGTGGCGTACAACATGCGCGAAACCGCGCTGGACGCGTGGCACGACGCCGAAGCGTGGGACGCCAAACTCGAGGCGGTCGGCGTGGATTTGGCCTTCCCTGAAGCCAAGCGTGCGATGTACGAGACGGTCAAAAACGCCCACCTCGACGAATCCTACCGTCAAGCCAACATCTTGCTCGAACAGGAGATGTTCGACGAGGCGCTGGCCGAATTTGACGCCATCCTCCAATTGGACCCCACGTACCAGGACGCCCCTGCCCTGCGCAACGTGGCCTTCTGCGAGCCCCGCTACCGCGCAGGCGTGAAGGCCCAAGAGGGCGAACGTTACCGCGAGGCCCACGCTGCGCTTTCCGAATTGACCAACACGGACCCCGATTACAAGGACGCAAGCCAGCGCCTGAGTGACGTGCTGGAAGAAGGACGCTTCACTGTGGCACTCGTGGACTTCAAAAACGGTTCGAGCCGTTTGAACCTCGATGTCAAAATCCAGTCCCTTGTTGAGCAAGCGCTGATGGGCTCGGAAGACCCCTTCTTGAAGGTGGTGGACCGGGAGAGTTTGGCCTTGATCCTCCAAGAACAAAGCATGGGCATGAGCGGCCTAACTTCTGGCGGCGACGTGGAAATCGGCAACATGCTTGGCGCCAAGGCCTTGCTCAAGGCCACCATCACCACCTGCGACCACCGTCAGACGCGCTTGATGTCGAGCTACCAAACGGGCTACGAGCAATACAAAGTGGAGCGCGTGAACGAAGAGGGCAAGAAGTACTACGAGACCAAATACCGTCAAGTGCAGTACCGCGAGTTCTCGCAAGACGCGTCCATCGACATCACCTGCACCTTCAAGTTCATTTCCACCACCACGGGGGAAGTGGTGTCCTCCAACACCCTCTACGGTCGGGCCTCAGACAACATCCGCTACATCACGTACGGCGGCAACCGCAACAAATTCTACCTCGGCGGTCACTCCGGTGCGCGCACCGGCTCTTCAGGCCGTGCAGACCGAGATCGCTTGCTGTCCGCACGCCAAGCCATCCGCAGTGCCGACGCGTTGACCGACGAAGCCGGCCTGGCCTTGGCGTCGCAAATCCAACGCGCCATCGAACAAGAATTGCTCACCCTCGTCCCCTGATTTCATGCGATTGACATCCCTCTTTGCTGGTGTTTTGTGTTTGGCGACGTTGGCCGGATGTGCGGGTTCCCGCACGGCGGTGGCGCCTGCACCAAGCTGGACCTTTGAGTCCCCAGTCAAGGCAGGGTACTACATCGGCATCGGCTCGGCCTCGAAGCTTGTCCACCCGCTGGACGCAGACGCCGTGGCCAAACAACAAGCCTTGGACAACCTCTCTCGCGAGATTCGGGTGCAGGTGAAGTCCACCTCGACCACCAAGACCCTTCAGGTCAACGATTGGCTCTCAGAGTCGTTCAATTTTTCGTCTGAAAGCACCACCAAGGAAGATTTGGAGGGCTTCACCTTGGTGGACACGTACGCCACGGAAACCGAGGTCATGGTGTACTACCAGCTGAGCAAGGCCGAGCACGCACGCATCCAAGAGGCCAAAAGACAAGCCGCACTGGCCCTGTCGATGGAGCACCTTGAAACGGCGCGCGCCGCACGTGGCCTTGCGCAAGTGCAACAAGTCGTGGATGCAGCAGTCCGTGGGTTGGACGCACTCCGCCCCTTCTTAGACAAGCCTCTGGTTCACGTGGGGGCAGACGGAACGGAGACTTCCGTCCCCCTCGAATTGGTCGGCTTGCTCGACGATTGTGTGGCCGGACTTCAATTGGCGAGCGCCGACTCTTCCGTCACGTTGAACGTGAGGGACGCCTTCCGCGGCGACGTGGTCGTGACGGCGCTGCTCGACGGCAAGCCCGCCCCCAACGTGACGTTGTCGTACCGCTACAACCGGGGCGAGTTCCCCACGCGGGGCGAGGCCGTCACCAACGCCCAGGGCGAGGCGACCATCACGCTCGAGAAATTTGAACCTGGGAAGCGTGGCACGGCCCTCGAAGTTCGCGTGGAGCCCAAGGCTTTTGTGCAAGGACTTCCCCTCATGCACCCCTTCCGACAAGCCGCGGAGGGACTGCAAAGCGTCCCCCTTCGCGTGGAGGTAACCTTGGCCCCCATTGAAGTGTCATTGCGCATCGAAGAGCGGGCGTTTGGGAAGAAACGCGACCAAGCGATGCTTGCGCCTGCCATCCAACAAGCCCTCCAATCGGCCAACGTCTCTCTCCTAGCGACAGATGCCGATGCCGACATGATTTTGACTGTGGAAGCCGACGCCCGGCCCGGCGGCAGCGGACAGGGATTCACCACCGTGTACACCGACGTGGTGGGCACGGTCACCAACCGTGAAGGTGAGGTCCTTTTCACCCAAACCCTGACCCGCATCAAAGGCATCCAACTCGACTTGCCTCGGGCCACGGACGCTGCGTACAGCAAGGCTTCTGAGGAAATCACCTCCGACTTTGTCCCTGCCTTGATTCGACTTTGGCACGGTTTCTGAAACTGACTGAGAAAATCTTTACTTTTCGACACAAACCCCACCTCCATGAACCTTCGCATCACCCTTCCTTTGGCCTTGATTGTGGCCACCGCAGCCATGACAGGCTGCAGCAACAAGAGCATGACCCCCAAGCAGGCCGGTGAGATCGAAATCCTCGAGTACTGTGCCAGCGACGAGTACAAGAGCGACAAGAACCACTTCCGCGCTTCGGCCACAGGCCAGAGCATGAGCCGGGAAACTGCCAAGAAAATGGCGCGATCCAATGCCGAAGCCAAGCTTGCCCGTTCCATCAACGCCACCATTGAAATTGTGACCGACAACTACGTGAACAGCACCAAGTTCAACAACGTGGAGGAGGTCACCGAGACCTTCAACGATTTGGCACGCACCGTGGTGGACCAGCTCCTGTCCGGCGCCATCACCGCCTGCCAGCGTTTGACCCAAAAAACCGACGGCACCTTTGTCAGCTACATGGCTGTGGAGTTGTCCGCCACCGATTTGGTCGGCAAGTACAACGAGCGCCTGTCGCAAGACGAGCGCATCAAGGCTGAGTACAACTACGAGAAGTTCAAGGAGACGTTCGAGGCCGAGATGGCCAAGCAACGCTGAGCTGCCTCACCCCATCCGCGCAGCAAGTCACGCCCTTGGGGCGTCAAGACGGACTCGGGATGAAATTGGACGCCCGCAACGGGAAGGGATTCATGGCCCATGGCCATGGGCACACCCTGACTGCTGCGGGCGTTCACATGCCAGCCCGCTGGAAGGGACTCCTCCTCCACCACCCAGCTGTGGTAGTGGCCAACCTCCATGGACGGCCCCAAGCCTTCCCACATGGTCCCCAAAGGACCGCACGTGGCGGCAGCAGCATCCACGGTCATCGCCGATCGACGGCCGTGCAAAGGGGCCTCGAGGTTGCGCAAGGTTCCTCCTGCATGCACTGCGAGTGCTTGCATGCCCAAACAGACCCCCAACGTCGGTACGCCCCTGCGGAGCGCCTCTGCCGTGACGTCCATCAATTGGGCGTGCTCTTCAGGCAACCCTGGGCCGGGGGACAGCACAAGCGCATCGGTTTGGACCCAGTGATCTGCGGTCCACGCGCCTTCTCGAACGACATTCACCGTCCAGCCAAACCTCCCCAAATCGTGGGCAAGGTTCCACGTGAAGGAATCGTGGTTGTCGAAGAGGGTGATGCGCATCGGGCGTAGATTTGAACGCTCACACAAACATACTCTCATGTCTTCACGCATCGACACCTCAGACGCCGCACAACCCGTCGCCGCCTACAGCCAAGCTGTGGAAGCGGGCGATTTGGTGTTCGTCAGCGGACAAATCCCCTTGGACCCCGCTTCAGGCGAGCTGATCTCCGCAGACATGAAAGCCGCCACGGCACGCTGCATCGCCAATGCCCAAGCCATCCTTCAAGCCGCGGGTCTGGACTTGAACAACGTCGTCAAGGCTTCTGTTTTTTTGACCACGATGGACGACTATGCAGAGATGGATGCCGCGTACAGGGAAGCCATGCCCATGCCCTTTCCAGCCCGGGAAGCGGTGGCGGTGTTGGCCCTGCCCAAAGGCGCCCGCGTCGAAATTTCGATGATTGCACAAAAGGGTTAAACAAACAACCACAACATCATGTTTTTCAAGAAGTTCCTATACTACCTAAACCCTCTCAACTTGTTCAAAAAGGACACGGACTCAGGGTTGAATCTTCGCATGATGCACGGCATCAACAAAATCAGTTTCTTCGCCTTTCTGGTGTGTCTTGCGGTGATGCTGTACCGCTGGTACGTCCGCTCGTAAAACGTCTTCCCTCGTTAGAACAGCAGCTTTCCGTCGGACCCTCGTGCCTCCAATTTGAGGTCGCGCAACAAGGCCGATTTCACGTTCAAACGCAGAGAGAAACTCTGCCGGACCCCAAAGGGAATCCAGTTGAACGACAGCTCCCAGCAATGCAAATCCACGTAGAAGTTCAAATTGGTCGGCGTGAACTCGCGTCGGGCCAAGTCGTACCCCGTGGTGACATCCAATTTGTAGCGCTTCAACACATTCACGCTCCCTCGGGCACTCAAGGCATGCGTCACCACGCTCGTGTCCCTTTGCAGCTCTGAGGCCCACTGACGGGACAAGTTGACGTTGTAGTCCAACCGCGCGTTCCAAGGCGTGCCCGCATCCTGGGCAGACTTGAAGCTTGTTCCCATGGCCCCCGTGACGCGCTTCAACCGGACCAATCCTTGGCCTTGAGACGCCAAGAAGGTGTCGATGACCTGGCCCGTCAGCGTGTCGCGTGCATAGGCCGTGTGGGTCGCGTTGACATTGACATTCACCCGGTTGAACAGGCTGGTGAATGCCCGAGTTTGAAAGTCCGAAAGCTTCAGGGAATCCGCCACGAAGTTGAAATTCCCCGAGGTGCTCAGGTTGTCCAAAATCTTCACCTTCCTCAACTCCCCCGTTTCGCGGTCGGCGACCTTGGCTTCGATGTTTTGGCTCAACCCAAAATTCAAGGAACCCGCTTCACGAAGATCGTTGGGCACGTACCGGCCCAGGGCATAGGGATTCCACCCCACCTCCCCCGCATCGGTGACCAAGCTTTGCTCGCGCATTCGCTCGGGGTTGTAGCTTACCCCCAGACTCGGGGCCAAGACGTGACGCACGGCTTTCACACGGCCTTCCCCAGGGATGTTGAACGTGCCGTAAAAGCGTGTGCTCGCCGTCACCCCCAAACGCCATTCATTGGCCGATTGAAATCCCCGAAGCGTGTCGTTCACAAAGGCCGTAGAGTCCTCCGTCACCTGCACCTCCGACACGTCCAATGACTGGAAGGAATCGTACTGGTCGTAGGTGAACGATGGAGACAGAGAAACAAAACCAACACTTGAACTGGAAGTCAATTTTAACTTGTGCTTCAGTCCATTGCGTATTTTCAAACTTGACCAATCCTGCGCGCCAAACGCGCTGTCGGCTCCCTGAATGGTGTTCTCCATTTGGGTGCTGTACGTGACGGCCACCCCATCCAAGAGTGCCGACTTTCCGGCATCCAATCCCACGAGTTTGGACAGGCTTGTCCGCTGCATGTTCAAGGAAAGCGAGGGCACGGTCAAGGTCACATTTCCCGTCAGCGAATTTTGGTTGTGCCGCGCACTGATGTTGGTCGAAAAAGGCGTCCTCGGCACCTTGGCTGTCCACTGCAAACTCGACTGGAAGGTGTTGGACAAATACTCCTCTTGGGTGCTGTTCAAGTTTTGCTGGAAGTTGCCCGACGACCCAAAATTCACCGAGGCATTGAAGCGCGAGTTGGGACGCGCCCGAGGGTCTTGGCTGTGGCTCCAGCGCACGAAGAAGTTGTTGGACAACCCAAAGCCCGGCGTGCCTGCAAACCCCTCCCGCTGGCGCTGGTAACTCACGCTGAACGATCCAGTGCTCCGGTAGCGGTAGTTGTAATTCGAGGTCACCCGGGCGGCCCAACTCCCGCCGGTGTAGATGTCGGTCAAGAGTTTGGCATCCCAATGGTCCCCAAGCGGCATGTAGTACCCGAGGTCCTTCAAGAAGAAGCCCAAGTCGCCGCCGTCCCCGTAGCCCGGAAGGAGAACCCCTTGACTCTGCTTCTCGCGCTGCAATGGGAACCACCCAAAAGGCAGGGCCAGCGGCGTCGGGATCTTGCGGAATTTCAGGTACAACGGACCGCTCACCACCTTCTCGTTGGGCACCATGATGGCCTTGGTCAGGTGGAAGTGAAAGTGGGGGTTGTCGGCGTCGCAGGTGGTGAACTTTCCGTCCCGGACGTGAACCGTTTCGTCGGGTTGACGTTTGGCCCGGTCGGCGTGGAAAACGATGTCCTGCTCGGTGGTGACCGCGTGACGACTCAGGCCTTTGCCCGTTTCGAAGTTGTAGCAAAGCTGATCCTGGCTGAAGGATTGGGGACCATCCTTGAACTCCGGCCGCCCCACCCAAGCGCCCGTGCTGTCTCGCGTCCCGTAGGCACACACCTCCCCCACCTCAAGGTCCAACACGATGCGGTGGGCGCGCAGCGTCATCGTGCCGCTGACCACTTGGGCCTCCCCGGTCAGGTACGCCAGCCCGCTGTCCACCGCGAAATAGATGTCTTGGGCGTCGTATTCCACCACCTCCCCCGGGGCGACCACGTCGTCGGTTTGGGTGGAATCGGGTGCGGTCGTTTGGGCCCAAAACACGGGGCTTATCAACATCCAAAAAAGGATAATCGAACCTGCCCGCATCGCGCGTCCACAGGGGTGTGCGGTATGTTTGAGAACCGGCATGAAGCAGCGTCCAAAAGTAGCCAAACAACGCGTCATGGCAGCGTGTGTTGCCCTGGTGACCGCCTGTGCTGCGTTTGCCCCTGCCCCGCCTGTCTTGACCTTGGTGCTCGATGCCGGACACGGCGGCAAGGATCCTGGGAATCTCGGAACGGGTCGCTACACCACCACGGAGAAGGACATCACCTTGGATGTGACCCTGCAACTCGGGGCTTACATCGAAGAAAACCTGCCCGAAGTCAAGGTCATTTACACCCGCAAAGACGACAGCTTCCCCGCCCTGCGCGAGCGTGTTCGGATTGCCAACGAAGCCCAAGCCGACTTGTTTGTGTCCATCCACTGCGACGCCTTCGACAACGCCGGCGCCCGGGGCTCGAGCACGTACGTCATGGGCATGCACAAGAGCGAAGAAAGCCTTCGCGTAGCGATGCGGGAGAATGCATCCATGTTCAAGGAAGAAGGCTACGAGCGCAACTACGACGGGTTTGACCCCAATGACCCCGACACCTACATCGCCCTCTCGCTGCGCCAAAACGTCAACCTCGACGCCAGCTTGACGCTGGGGGCGGCGATTCAACAGCAGTTCAAGGAGCGCGTGGGAAGACGAGACCGGGGCGTGAAGCAGGCCGGATTCTACGTCATCTCCTACACCACCATGCCGAGCACGCTGGTGGAATTGGGCTTTTTGACCAACCCTGAGGAAGAAGATTTCTTGCAATCCGAAAACGGCAAAGCCTACATGGCCTCGGCCATCTACCGCGCCTTCCGCGACACCTACCTCGCCTCGCGCTCAGACCTTGAGCAGGTCGCCCCCGCGGACCCGAACAGCCAAGCGGCAGAGACCGAGAACTCGGAACACGCGCCCACTGAGGAAAACGCCCAGGTCGAAGGCCATGCTTCAATCGCAGACGACACCGCGAGCGCAGAGAACGCCCCCCTCGAAACCGCCCCCACCTTGGGCTCCGAGGTGTGGTTTGGCGTGCAGATCCTGACTGCGGAATCGGCCTTGCCCCCAGATTCTCCAGATTTGCGCGGGCACTCCGAGGCCAAACCTTACATTCGTCATGGATTGTACAAGTATGTGACGGGCCACCACGCCCACCCCGACCAAGCGCATGAAGCCAAGAAGGCCCTACGCGCGGAAGGATTTGAAGGGGCGTTTGTGGTGGCGTTTGACGGGAAGACCCAAATCCCCATGTCTCGTGCCCGAACCATGCTCAACCTCCCAATGCAGTGAACACACTTCGGTCAGAATTCAAAATTGGGGTGCTCGTCGTCGCGGGCATCGTCCTGCTGGTGTTGGGGGTCAACTACCTGAAAGGCTTCAACCCTTTCGCGCGAAGCAACACCTACTACGCCGTTTACGACGACGTGGCTGGATTGGCGGTCAGCAACCCCGTACTCATCAATGGCTACCAAGTGGGGCAGGTGCGACGCATCGAGTTTGTGGAAGGGGGCCAGGGTGAATTGCTCGTGGAATTTGGGGTGGAACATCCCAAGCTCTTTTTCCCCTCCAACTCCGTGGCCATGATCCACAGCTCGGACTTGTTTGGCACCAAGGCCATCCGAATCGACCGCGGAGACTCTCCTGTGTCCGCCGCGTCAGGAGACACCTTGCTCGACAACGTGGAAGACGACATCGCCGCGCAAGTTGCCAAGCAAATCGAACCCCTGCAGCGGAAGACCACCGACCTCATCAAATCGGTGGAGAAGGTGATTTTGGACATTGAAAGCGTGTTCAGCAGCGAGGCCACCAGCCAACTTCCGGCTGCGCTCGAAAGCGTGCAACGCACCGTGGAGTCGTTGGAAACCACTGCGGCCAACCTCGACAGCACGGTTGCGGAAAACCGCAGCAACTTCAAGCGCGTGATGTCCAACGTTCGGTCCCTCACCTCCACCTTGAATGCGAGCAGCGGGGACCTGACGAACGCCATTTCGAACTTCAGCACGCTGAGCGATTCGCTGTCGCGCATTGAATTTGCAGCGACCATGGCCAAGGCCAACCAAACGCTGGAGGATGTGAGTGCCATCACAGGCCAAATCGCCGCCGGCGAAGGCTCTTTGGGCAAACTCGTCCAAAGCGACAGCCTCCACGACGGTTTGGTGGCCACCAACCTCGAGCTCCAGCTGTTGCTCGACGACCTCCAAATGCACCCTTGGAAATACGTTCAGGTCAACTTGATTGGACGCAAGCAGAAGTCCGAATTTTCAAAGAAGGACCTCATGCGCCTTCGAGACATCATTGCTGACGAACTTGAAGGCCAAGAGGATGGTTCCTCTTCCAACGACTGAGATCCATGATTGCGCAACTTCTTTTCGCGGTGTGTGTCGCCGCAGGTGCAGGTCTCTTCGCCCGCCGGGTGGCATTCATCCGAAAGAACATCTTGATGGGCCAAGACGTGGACCGCTTTGACCGACCCGCCGACCGCTGGAAGGTGATGGCCCGTGTGGCCTTGGGCCAAGGCAAAATGGTCGCCCGCCCCGTGGCAGGCATCATGCACATCCTCATTTACGTGGGGTTTGTGGTCATCAACATCGAATTGCTGGAGATCGTCATCGACGGCTTGTTTGGCACCCACCGCGCCTTCGCCGGATTGGGCGGATTGTACGACGTGTTGATTGGCACGTTTGAGGTGCTGGCCGCGCTGGTTTTGCTCGCCTGTGTTGTGTTCTTTGTGCGGCGCAATGGCATGGCTTTGGCCCGGTTCAAGTCGCCCGAAATGGGAGGCTGGCCGACGCTGGACGCCAATTTGATTTTGATTGCGGAAGTGGTGTTGATGTTCGCGTTCCTCAGCATGAACGCGGCCGACAGCATTGCGCAGGTCCGAGGCTTGGACCACTACATCGTGGCCGGCTCGTTCCCCATCAGCCAATTCCTCGTGCCCCTGTACGAGGGCATGACCGACGCTGGGGTGGTGGCCGTGGAGCGCGGGATGTGGTGGTTTCACATTTTGGGCATCCTCACTTTCCTGGTGTACGTCACGTATTCGAAGCACTTCCACATTCTGCTGGCCTTCCCCAACACGTACTACAGCGACTTGACCGCGCAAGGGGCCATGGACAACATGGCCGCCGTGAAAAAGGAGGTGGATTTGATGATGGACCCGAACGCGGACCCTTTTGCCGCGCCTGCACCGGACGCCGATGCGGCGCCCGTCAAGTTTGGGGCCAAGGACGCCCCCGATTTGAGCTGGAAGCAGTTGATGGAAGCGTACACCTGCACCGAGTGCGGACGCTGCACCAGCGAGTGCCCCGCCAACCAAACTGGCAAGCTCCTCTCCCCTCGCAAAATCATGATGGACACCCGCGACCGCATCGAAGAGATCGGCGAGCAGCGGGACGCGAATGGCGGAACGTGGGAAGGCGATGGCAAAACGTTGCTCGGGAGCTACATCACCGAAGAAGAACTTTGGGCATGCACGTCCTGCCAAGCATGTGTGCAAGCGTGCCCCGTCAACATCTCCCCCATGGGCATCGTGCTCGACATGCGTCGCAGCTTGATCATGGAGGACAGCAAATCGCCAGAGTCCATCACGTCCATGTTCAACAACATTGAAAACAACGGTGCGCCGTGGGCCTTCCCCGCAGCCAGCCGTGGAGATTGGACCCAAGAATCCTGAACCATGAGCACGTTTCAAGTTCCTACGTTGGCGGACATGACCGCCCAGGGCAAGACCCCAGAAGTGTTGTTTTGGGTGGGATGCGCAGGCAGTTTCGACGACCGCGCCAAGCGCATCACCAAAGCCATTGCACGCATCCTGCACCACTGTGAAGTGCCTTTTGCGGTGCTCGGCGCGGAGGAAAGCTGCACGGGCGATCCCGCCAAGCGTGCCGGCAACGAATTCCTGTTCCAAATGCAGGCTGCCCAAAACATCGCCGTGCTCAACGGCTATGAAGTCAAGCGCATTGTGACGGGTTGCCCCCACTGCTTCAACGTCCTCAAGAACGAGTACCCAGAACTTGGAGGCAATTACGAGGTGATGCACCACACGCAGTTCATCCGCGACCTCATCGACCAAGGCCGTCTCAAGGTGGCCGACGGCAACCCGTTCAAGGGCCGTCGCATCACCTTCCACGATCCCTGCTACCTCGGCCGAGGAAACGGGGAATACGCGGCGCCACGTGACGTTCTGTCCACCCTCGATGCCGAGCTCGTGGAGATGCGACGCTGCAAGCAAAACGGTCTCTGCTGTGGCGCCGGCGGCGCCCAGATGTTCAAGGAAGCCGAGAAAGGCAACCGCGAAGTCAACCACAAACGCACCGACGACGTCCTCGACGCCAACCCCGCCATCGTGGCGACAGGCTGCCCCTTCTGCAACACGATGATGACCGACGGCGTGAAAAACGCCGAGCGCGAGTCGTCCATCGACGTGAAGGATATTGCCGAACTCATCGCCGAAGCTGCAGACCTCGTTCCTTCCAACTGAGGAACGCCCCTATTGACCTGAACCCTGATTGAACCAACACCTACATTCTATGCTCCTTGAAGGAAAAGTGGCCATTGTGACCGGAGCGTCACGTGGCATCGGAAAAGCCATCGCGCAACAATTCATTGCCCAAGGCGCCAAAGTGGCGTTCACGTACCGCAGCTCGGCCGAAGCCGCAGCGGCCCTCGAGAAGGAACTCAGCGCCGAGGGAGGCACCGTCAAGGGCTTCCAGTCCGATGCCGCAAGCATGACCGACGCCGAGCGTCTCGTAGGCGAAGTGGTTGAAGCCTTTGGTACGGTCGACATCGTCATCAACAACGCGGGCATCACGGACGACACCCTGCTCATGCGCATGACCGAAGAGCAGTGGGACCGTGTCATCAGCGTCAATTTGAAGAGCTGCTTCAACCTGACCAAGGCGGTGATGCGCACCATGCTCAAAGCGCGTTCTGGCTCCATTGTCAACATCTCCTCTGTCGTGGGCGTGCAAGGCAACGCCGGCCAGGCAAACTACGCAGCCTCCAAGGCGGGCATCCTGGGCTTCACCAAGTCTGTGGCCCTCGAACTCGGGAGCCGCAACATCCGCTGCAACGCCATTGCCCCTGGATTCATTGAAACGGAAATGACCGCCAAGCTCGATGCCGACACCGTGCAAGGATGGCGCGACGCCATTCCACTGAAGCGCGGTGGCACCCCTGAAGATGTGGCCAACTTGTGCGTCTTCTTGGCCAGCGACATGAGCGCCTACATCACAGGCCAAACCCTGAACGTGGACGGCGGCATGATCACCGCCTGACGGTACGCCTCTCCACTTCGCCATGGATTTCTCCAACCTCATCGTTCAGGCCCAGACATGGCAATGGATTGCCTTGGCAGGCATGGCTGTGGGGTTGACCGCCCTGCTCTATGGCTGGGGAGAGGACCGTCCCAAACCGTCTTGGCTTCTCGCGCTCCTGCGTACCGCCGTGCTGGGTACCCTCGGGTTCCTGCTGCTCAGCCCCATGTTGCGGAGCACCACCGAAACGCGTGAAGCCCCAGTGCTTCCTGTGTTGGTGGACGCCACCGCCTCACAATGGATGGGGCAAGACAGCGTGGAGAGAAAGGAAGCTTTGGGCGCACTCGTGGCCGACGTTACATCTTGGGGACAGGAAGCGCAGTGGGGCGTCGATCTGTTTGCCTTCGACCGTGAGGTGAAGGAAATCGAGACTTGGAACCCCACAGGAAAACGGACGGACTTGGGTTCGGCACTCGAGGCCATCCGCGACCGCTACGTTCACCGCAATGTCCCTGCCGTGGTTGTCGTAACAGATGGCCGGGCAAACCGCGGCCCCGATCCTGAATTCACAGCGGCTCGGCTGGACGTTCCCCACGTGTTCGTGGGCACGGGCGACACCTCGCTCGTCACCGACCTCGAAGTTTCCAAGCTTCGTCTCAACGAAGTCGCCTACCTCGGCAACGCTTTCCCCGTGGAGGTGACGGCCCAAGCGCGTGGCGCCGAAGACGTCCCCATGATGCTGCGACTGAGTTCGGGAGGCACGACGTTAGGCACCACAACGTGGACCCCCAACCACAGCTTCAGCAGCACCCGATGGACCCTCCAAGTCGATGCAGAGAAGGCGGGCACCATGACGCTGCAAGCGTCCATTTCGCCCACGGCGTCCTGGAGCGGCAACGAAGTCACCACGCGCAACAACCGGAAGCGCGCCACCATAGACATTTTGGAAAGCCGCCGAAAAATCCTCTTTGTCGCCGCGGCTCCACACCCCGACCTCGCCGCCCTTCGCAGCGCCGCAGAAACCAACGTCCACCAGGAGACCGAGGTGATTTGGGCCTCCGAGCTTGATGCTGGCTCGCCCTTGCCTGACCACGACGTCTTGGTGCTCCATCACTTGACGCCTTCTCTCCTGCCCTCTGCCGTCAAGGACGCCGTTCAAGAGGGACGGGCGATTTGGGTCATGGGGGGCGCCTCCACCACTTGGAACGACTGGGATCTCAATGTGGTGGGCTTCCAACACGCGCCTGAGCCCTTGGTCACTGAAGCGCAAGGCCAAACCACCGCGGCGTTCGAATCGTTCCCACTTCCTTCCGAATTGGACCGGATGCTCGCCATGTGGCCGCCGCTGGCCTGCCCCACGGGCGAATACAGCACCACCCCTGCGCTTGTGTCCGCCTTGACGCAGCAAGTGGGACCTGTGAGCACGGATTGGCCACTGTGGGCGGTGCGCGAAGGCGACGCACGCCGCGTCGCTGTCACCTTGGGCGAAGGACTGTGGAGATGGCGCATGCAGGACCTCGTCCGTCACGACGGAGAGAGCGTCGCTTTTGACGATTTGGTGAATCGCACCCTGCAATACCTCAGCAGCCGAGACGACGTCAAACGCCTTCGCGTTCGCGTCCCGGAACGGCTCGACGAGGACCTCCGGTGCGAATGGGTGGCCGAGGTCTACGACGCCTCCCTCTCCCCCACGGTGGACGTCGAAGTGACCCTCGAACTGACCAAGCAAAATGGACAGCCCACCGTCCACCGCTTTGTGGAGAATCCTCGGGGCACCGATTTCAACTTGGACCTTGGCATGCTCTTGCCGGGGGTCTACAACTGGGTGGCCTCGTGTGTCCAAAATGGAGAGACGCTCACTGAAAAAGGCAGCCTTGTTGTCAACGCGGTCCAAGCCGAGGCCAGCCTCACGCCTGCGAACCACGGCCTGCTCAAGAGGCTCGCCCTTCGCACGGAAGGGGAATACCTGGGGACGTTGGACGAATCCCAAGACTTGGAGGGCATTCGGCAAGCGTGGGCAGCTTTCGCGAATCGCACACCAAGCCAGGACATCGTCCACACGTCCTCGGAACGTCTGCCCTTGCACGCCCAGCTTTGGCTGCTGGTGGCCCTGTTGGTTTTGCTGACGGCCGAGTGGGCCATTCGCCGCGCCGGAGGCGGCCGTTAAAGCCGGTGAACGTGGGCGACAAACCTTGTGACTTCGTCCATCCCCAAACTATCTTTCCCGCATGAACATGTCTGCTTCCCCTGAGGACCGTCGACGCTTGCGCGGCATCCTCGTTGCCCTGATCGTTTTCCTCCCCGTCGTGATGTTGTGGGGCTCCCTGACGGTCACCGTGCCCTCCGGCTATGCCGGTTTGACCTTCCACACGTTTGGCGAAGGTGTTGATCCCGACGAAGCCCCATTGAAGAGCGGCTTCCACTTCAAAGCACCTTGGAACAAGGTTTATGAATACGAGATCCGTCAAACCGAACAAATGGAAGCCCTGGAGGTCCTGAGCTCCAACCTGCTCAAGATCAACATGGACATGACGGTCTTCACCCAGCCACAGTACGAGAACCTGGGCCGCCTGGAAATCGAGCGGGGACGCAACTACGAAGAGAAGGTGATTCGCCCTGCCATGCGTTCCGTCGCGCGCGAGGTCATCGCCAAGTACCTCCCCGAGGAATTCAACACGACCAAGCGTGAGCAAATCCAGTTGGAGATCAAGAACCAACTCGCCGACAAACTCGCCGAGAACTACATCCAGCTCAACGACGTCTTGATCCGGAACATCACCCTCCCCACCACGTTGGAGCAGGCCATCGAGCGCAAGCTGCAACAGGAGCAAGAATCGTTGGAATACGAGTTCCGCCTGGAGAAAGCCCAAAAAGAAGCCGACCGCCTTCGCATCGAAGCGGCAGGCATCCGGGATTTTGAAGAAATCATTTCCAAGGGCTTGAGCGAAAAGCTGCTCAAGTGGAAAGGCATTGAAGCCACCAAAGAAATCGCCAAGAGCAACAACACCAAGATTGTGGTTGTGGGCGGCGGCGACGACGGGTTGCCGTTGATTTTGGGCAACAACTGAGTGCCCTGACCCTTGCGGGTCGGCCGGCCCAGGCCTAAGGGCCTTCATGAAAAAAGACGCCTTCGAGGCGTCTTTTTTTGTCCCTGCGTACCGAGGGGTTCTGGAAACGTGCGCAAACGCAAACGACCCGCCTCAGGGGCAGGTCGTTGTGCAAGGAGGACTTCCCTCCAGAGGTCCGAGAAGATTACTTCGCCTGGAGGACGCCGAGCTCTTCGCCACGTTTCATGGCTGCGAGCACACCAATCTTGCTGATGGTGCGAATGGCCTTGGCAGACACGCGCAAGGTCACCCAACGGTCTTCTTCTGGAATGTAGAAGCGCTTGCGTTGAAGGTTGGGGTAGAAACGACGCTTTGTCTTACGCTGAGAGTGCGAAACGTTGTTTCCCACCATCACTTTCTTCCCAGTAATTTCACAGACGCGGCTCATGGCTCTAATTTTTAGGACTGCAAAGAAACAACTTTTTCGCCATTCATCCAACCTTCACTCCCACCTTCTCGCAAGGCTTCGTGAAGATGGGTCAAAATTCGGCGTGACGCCCGCTGGACAATGCGCTCTCGCTGCGAACCAAACCGATGGCACCACGCCCGTTCTCCCTCCGGTCCGGCCACGGCCATCCACACCATGCCCACGGGCTTTTCTTCCGTTCCTCCGCTCGGACCTGCCACGCCCGACGTGGCGACCGCCCAATCCGTGCCCAGTTGCTTTCGGGCACCTCTTGCCATGGCTTTCACCACGACCTCACTGACGGCACCGTGCTCGGCAAGGGCTTCGGGGGACACGCCAAGGATCTCTTGCTTGACGCTGTTGTCGTAAGCCACCACCCCACCCCACATCGAAGCACTGGCGCCAGGCACCGAGGTGAGCATGGACGCGATGCGCCCACCCGTGCACGATTCCGCGGTGCAGACGGTTTGGCCTCGTTTCTGAAGCATGCCGAGCACGGCCTCAGGCAGTCCCGAATGGCCCCGACCAATGACATGGTCTGCTGCCAGGGCCACAAAAGCGTCGGTTTCGGATTTCAAGAGTTGGGTAAGCGATGTGCGGTCTTCGGCAGGTCCTTGCACGCCCAAGCGGACCTTCACCTGCCCTGGCGAAGGCAGGTACGCCAGAGACACCCCTTTTGCAGGCAGGGCCTCCTCCCAATCGGCCACCAACGCGGCCAACGAAGACTCACCGATGCCTGCGGTGACTACGGTTTCGTACAACGTCGTCGGCAGCTTGAAGTGGGTGCGCAAGCGAGGAAGGACCTCGTTGTCCATCAACCCCTCCATCTCGTAGGGCACACCAGGCATGCTCACCACCACCTTGCCCGAAGGTCGCTCAAACCACATGCCCGAGGCCGTGCCCAATGGGTTGGGCAGCACCGTGCATGCGCGGGGCAACATGGCCTGAAGGCGATTCACCTCGAGAAACGGCACATTGCGCGACTCGAACCACGCTTGGATTTGGGCTGCGATGTCTTCATGCATCACGAGCTCCGTCCCAAAATGCTCGGCCAGCACATGCTTGGTCAAGTCGTCTTTGGTGGGCCCCAGTCCGCCGGTCAAAAGCACGGCATCCGCCGCCTCCAGCGCCCGGTCCAATTCTTGGCGAATCGTTTCCGGGTCGTCTGACAGTGTGACCACGCGAGACACCCGCCATCCATCTTCAGTCAACCGCTTGCCCATCCAGGCAGCGTTGGTGTTGACGGTTTGGCCAATGAGCAGCTCATCGCCGATGGAAAGCAAGTGGACGTTCATGGCGCAAAGATGGGTTGGGGCACAAAAAAAGCGGCACCGAAGTGCCGCTTTCTCGAAGTCTAAAGCCTTGGACTCACTGGACCGCGAGGCGCACCACCGTGCGTTGCGTTCCTTGGGTCAATTCGACGAAGTACATGCCTGAGGTCAGCGCCCGCACATCCATACGCTCGACCAATCCCGTGGTGGTCCAAGCCATGTGCTGACGGCCTTCGATGTCCAACACGCGCACGTCGTGCGCCCCTGGACGGTCGATGATCAATTCCACCTGCGCGTTTGCAGGGTTGGGGAACAACTGAACCTGACCGGGCTGGAAGGCTTCAGCCACGCCCACCCAGTCTTCGAAGTCAATTTCGGCACACTCGCCGAGGTCCGCGATGGGCACGCGGATGTGCACGATTTCATTGACATCCATGGGGTCTTCGTCGCCGCGGATGTGCAATCCAGGCTCGAAGTCGCGTTGGTAGATCAATTCCACGTGGTCGGTCAAACGAGGGCTGATGGACGCAAACACAGACTCGTAACCATCAAAATCGATGTCTGGCGTCAAGTCGCATGCGTCGTCGCTGTTCCACGTGTCCCCGTTGTCTTGAGAATTCACGAGGTACACGTGACGGTAGTTTTGGGTGCCGGAGCTGTAGTTCTCCATGATGGCGCTGTAGCTGACGTAAAGGTTGCCGTCCTCGTCAGACCCCATGCTGGGGATGCCTGCGAGGTTCACGAAGTAGGCGGCAATGTCGTCGTCCAAATCGAGTCCACCACTTTCGTCGATGTCGTAGGCGTACGCAATGGTCACACTGCTGTCGTTGCCGAAGTCTTCGCGCCAGTACTGCAGACCATTGGTGCCTGGGAAGAAGCTGAAGTTGGCGTCTGTCGTGTCGGCATCCGCGTAGTACATCGCCCCAAACACACAGTGCACCGTCCCAAATTCATCCACGTGCACATCCCCTGCCCCGTCGGAGTTCAAGTACTCGGCAAAGATGCCGTCGCCATCAAAGTCGTAGCCGAGGCTGTCGGGCAAGCCGCTGTCGATTTGGTACATGTCGACCGGGAAGTCCGCGAGGATATGGTATTCCCAGTTCTCGCCTGCGTCCTCCGAAATCATGATGAAGCTGTCCTGCAGGTCATTGAAAACCGCGAAAGCCACGGTTCCACCATCGGCATGGATGGCGTAGGCGTCGGCGCTCATGTTGATGAAGTTGGACGTGTCCAGTTGCGGGAAGGTTTGCATTTCCCATGTGTCTCCGTAGTCCAGCGAGCGGTAGTACAGCAAAGCCCCATCTTGGCCTTGGTACTCCAAACCGCCGTTCGCCACCGGCGTGGTGATGCAAATGACGTGGATGATTTCGTCGTTCAAGCCACCCACTGCGGCACGAGGCCAAAGGTTGCCCACGGTGGTGCTGTCTTCAAGGTAAGCGTAGTTGGGGAGGTCAGAATCTTCCCAAGACCCGGTGCCTGCATCGCGGCGCACCATGTGGAGTCCTGTTTCAATGCCCGCGTGGCTGATGATCACTTCACGGCCGTCGCCCATGTGGTTGATGGAAGGCCAACCGATGCGGACGTCTTCCACACGCTCGTAGGGCTGCTCGCCCCACACGCTGCCGTCAAAGAAGTTGTAGCCGGAGCCGCGGTCCTCAAAGGGGCTGACGTCCAAGCTCATGATCCATGCGGCGCTGACCGCAGCTTCGTTGCCCGCCATGCGGTCGTCGATGGCGGCGTTGGATTGGAGATCGTACTGGGTCAAGCCCAACACCTGACGCTCGATGACGAGGTCGCGAGACTGAATGTGGTCTGCGCTGGCGAGGTTTTGGGTGTTCACCGGCGTTTCAGGACGGTGGTCGATGTCCAACACCGCGTGGGTGGGCATGGGCGCCTTCACTCGTGCAGAGAGGGCGACTTGCGGGGTTTGCTCGAGCGCGTGCTTTTGGGCAAACATGGGCGCAGCGGCCAACAGACCGAGCGCGAGAAAGACAAATTGTTTCATCAAAAGTGGATTTGGTCCCCAAAGTAATTCTCACAAAGGGGAAGACCAAACCCTTTACTTCGGCAAGGTGGCCAGCACAGTCTCGCGGCCCTTCACCTTCTGCTCGAGCCCGACGTGGACCTCCGAACCCAAGGGCAGAAAGACGTCGATGCGTGAACCAAACTTGATGAAGCCCACTTCTTCCCCGAGCTCGACGCGCTGTCCTGGCTCGATGTACCAGCGGATGCGTCGTGCGACTGCGCCCGCAATCTGACGGAACAGCACGGGTCCACGGTCGCTGTTGATCACGAGCGTCGTGCGTTCGTTTTCCGTGCTGCTCTTGGGATGCCACGCCACGAGGTATTTGCCGGGGTGGTAATTCGCATGGGTGACCTCGCCTGCCATGGGGGCCCACTGGGCATGGACATTGAGCGGGCTCATGAAAATGCTGACTTGGATGCGCTTGTCGCCAAACACCTCAGGTTCCTCCACTTCCTCGATGACCACGACTTTGCCGTCGCTGGGACAGAGGATTTGGCCTTCGGCTGCGACAGGCACGCGCTTGGGAATTCGGAAGAACTGCGCCACCAGCACGACGTCCACAACTGCAAGGAACCCCATCAACTGCACAAGCCAACTCGGCGACTCAAACCACAACGGAATCCCCACCAAGGTGGCACCGCTGGCCACTGCCAACGCAATCAGCCCATATCCTTCTCTGTGCAACGTCATGTGATCGGTGTTTTAGGGTGCGAAAATGCACCAAATCACGACATAGACCGGGGCCGCGTAGAAAAATCCGTCAAACCTGTCCATGATGCCACCATGTCCGGGCAGCAAATTCCCCGAGTCCTTCATGTGGCGACGGCGCTTCCACGCGCTTTGGGTCAAATCGCCCGCCGTGGACAAGGCGCCCATCAACCCTCCAAGCCAGAGCCACTCCAAACCGAGTGCGGCCCACGCCACACCCGCCGCTGCGGCCACCCCTCCGAGGGTGCCTTCCCACGATTTGCCCGGCGACACCGCAGGCCAAAGCCTGCGTTTCCCAAAAGGCTTGCCCACCACATAGGCCCCCGTGTCGTTGGCCCAAATCATCCACAAAAAACTCAGAATCGGCCACGGGTCGTAGGGCTCGGCCTCCCCCATCCACACCAAGGCGGCGAGGGCAGGCACTGGGAAGAGAAAAAGCAAGGGTTTGGGCCACGACGTGGGAGGTCCCTCGGGCGCCTTGAACCACTCGGCCCAAGCCAGAAAAGCCACAACTGCCCACAACAAGGCATTGCTCCACGCCGACCACGCCACGGCTCCCATCACGACGGTCACAAACACCACCCCGGTGAGGGCCCGTGTGACAGTCTCGTTCCGGTGGACCGCTGTCATTCTTCCTTGGCGTTGAGCCAGGCTTTCGCGGCAGCCGCGTGTGCCTCCTGAACCCAAATCTCCACGGGCCGCACCGCGAAGCACATGCCGACGTAGCTCGAGTCTTGCTTGTTCATGACCACACAGGGGATGCCTTCGGCCTCGAGTCCGCCTTGAATGAGTGGCGCCATGGTGGCGTCAGGACACCGCGTCACAAGCACCCATCCCTTCATGCGTCCTCCTTGGGGCTTTCAGGTGTGCTGTCCGACGCTTCCGTGCTTTCGGGCGTGTCCGCGGTTGGCTTTTCAGGCTCGGTGGCGGGCTCGGTGGCTGGCGCCGCAGCGGGCTCAGCCAATGCCGGGGCGGCAGAAGCGAAGGGACGCGCCCCCAAAATGCGCTCGACATCTTCCTTGAAGATCACCTCGTTGTCCAACAGCGATTGGGCCAGGGATTCCAGCTTGTCGCGGTTGGTCGCCAAGATGTCCTTGGCCCGGTCGTAGGCCTTTTCAATCACCGCGCTGACTTCTTCGTCGATGATGCGGGCAGTCTCTTCGCTGTACGGCTTGGTGAACGAGTTTTCGCCGCGGCTGTCGTAGTAGCTGCGGTTGCCGATGCGTTCGTTCAATCCGTAAATCGACACCATGGAGTAAGCCTGCTTGGTCACCTTCTCGAGGTCACTCAGCGCCCCTGTGGAAATCTTGCCAAACATGATTTCCTCCGCTGCACGTCCGCCCAACGCTGCGCACATTTCATCGAAGATCTGCTCGGTGGTGGTGATGGCGCGTTCTTCAGGGAGGTACCATGCGGCACCGAGGCTTTGGCCTCGAGGAACAATGCTGACCTTCACAAGCGGCGAGGCAAACTCGACCAACCAGCTCACCACAGCATGTCCCGCTTCGTGGAACGCGATGGTGTTCTTCTCGTTTTCCGTGATGACCTTGGTGCGCTTTTCCAAGCCGCCGATGATGCGGTCCACCGCATCCAAGAAGTCCTGATGCGCAACGAGTTTGCGGTCCTTCCGTGCGGCGAACAAGGCCGCTTCGTTGCACACGTTGGCGATGTCGGCACCGCTGAATCCTGGCGTTTGCTTTGACAGGAAGTCGATGTCGACCGAGTTGTCGGTTTTGATGGGACGCAGGTGCACGTCGAAGATGGCCTTGCGCTCATTGACGTCCGGCATGTCGACGTAGATCTGGCGGTCAAAACGACCGGCACGCATCAAGGCCTTGTCCAAAATGTCGGCGCGGTTTGTCGCCGCGAGGATGATCACGCCACTGTTCGTTCCAAATCCGTCCATCTCGGTCAGGAGCTGGTTCAGGGTGTTTTCACGCTCGTCGTTGGATCCGAAGTTCGCGTTCTTGCCGCGCGCACGGCCAATGGCGTCAATCTCGTCGATGAAGATGATGGCCGGCGACTTCTCTTTGGCCTGCTTGAAAAGGTCACGAACGCGCGACGCGCCGACCCCCACGAACATCTCGACAAAATCCGATCCACTCAAGCTGAAGAAAGGCACTTGGGCTTCACCGGCAACCGCCTTGGCGAGCAAGGTCTTTCCCGTGCCCGGAGGGCCCACGAGAAGGGCGCCCTTGGGGATTTTCGCCCCGAGTTCGGTGTACTTATCGGGGTGCTTGAGGAAGTCCACGATTTCCTGGAGTTCTTCCTTCGCGCCATCCACGCCCGCCACGTTGTTGAAGGTCACGTCGGTGCCCTCCCCCTTTTCGAAGACTTGGGCTTTGGATTTGCCGATGTTGAAGATTTGGCCTCCGCCCGGCGCACCACCTCCGAGGCGACGCATCAGGAACATCCACACCACGACCATCAGGCCGAGGAAAATGACCCAAGACAGGATTTGGCCGCCCCATTCGTTGGGCGGATCGTAGCGCAGGTCAAATCCGTGCGCCTCCTGCAATTCCTTCAAGTCGGTCTGGTACGCCTCTCCGTCGGGAATGTTCATCGACGCATCCGCGCCAGCGTACAGGGCCTGCAAAAGCTGCGGATCGGACTTCTCTCCGAGCAAACTGTCCCGCACCTCCTTGGTGAAGAACAGGTTGGCCGTGTGGCCGTTGTGGGTCACCCGGGCGATTTGACCGGCTTCCGCCATTTCCTTGAACTCGGGCCACTGCACCTTCTTCTGCCCGCTGGATTCTCCCAGCATAATGGTGGTCAGCAAGAGCACGGCCACAATGGCATACACCCAGTAGAAGTTAATCTGACGGCCAGGCTTGCCGCCGGGCTGTCCAGATTTGTCGTTGCCGGGGTTCTTGGCTTTGGAAGATTTCTTGTCCATGGTTGTCAGTTCGAGGTGTGGTGTTGAACGGGGGCATCTCCCCACAATTCTTCCAACGCATAATGCGCGCGGGCTTCGTTGTGGAAGATGTGCACGACCACATCGCTGTAGTCGAGAATGACCCATTCCCCACCTCTCAAACCATGAACCCCCCATGGACGTTCATTCAACGTCTCAGAAGTTGCTTGTTCCACCGACCGGGCCAGCGCTTCAACCTGGGTTCGGCTGGACGCCGAGGCCACGATGAAGGTGGACGCGATGGCATGCGTCAAGGGACGCAAATCCAGCGAGACAATGTCTTGGGCCTTGACGGCTTCCAAGCCCTGGACCACCACGTGGGCGAGGGCTTCTGTAGGGGGAGGTGTGATCGAATTCATCCGTGCTTCCGCAGTCTCAAAGGTACTACTTTTGGAGGGCATCTTGCCGGCAAGTCTGCGAAGGACCCTGCCAAGGAATGCCAAACCATGATCTGGCAACATCACCACCTTCCTTCCGTTCCGAGCACCAACCAATGGGCCATGGAGTGGTTGAGGCACACCCTCCCGCAGGGACCGGTGTTGTTCACCACGGATCACCAAACCCAAGGCCGCGGTCAGCGGGACCGCCGATGGAGCTCAGAAGCAGGTCGCGATTTGTGTCTGAGTTTGGCCATTCCCGTGCAGGCCGACTGGAACCCCACCTTGGTCAACATGCACGTGGCCTTGGCCGTGCGAGACCTCCTTTCCCACCACCTGCCCGCCAACCAATCCCCAGGTGCGATTCGCGTGAAATGGCCCAACGATGTGCTGGTATGGCACGCCAGAGAACACAGAAAGGCTGCGGGGATTTTGGTCGAAAATGTGTGGCGTGGCAGCCAATGGTCCACCACCGTGATTGGCGTGGGCATCAACGTTGGATCGAGCCGACTTGGCCGGAGCTACCCTGCGGTGAGCTTGGCCGAAGCGTGGCACGAGGAGCTGACACCTTCAGACCTTGCAACCGCCCTTGCCGAGGGGATTGTTCGGCGGCTTGAAGGCGGCGTTGACGGGTTGATGGAGGACTACCACGACGCGTTGTTTGGGCTCGGAGAACCGAGGACCTTTGTCGTTCACGAACGAACCTGGCACGGTATGTTCCGAGGGGTGAATGCCGAAGGGCAAGGACGCTTTGAGTGGTCGTCTCCGCGCGAAGCAGAAACGCTCCCGCCTTCGGAGTGGCTGTCGTCCTCCGAAGTGCAATGGTGCTGGTGAGCACCGCCTTGAAGACCTCTTAGTAACGTGCTTGGAGCGTGTCCGCCATTTGGCTGAACAAGCCCTTCAAAGCAGGCTCCACCATCATCTTGGTGAAAGGATTCAAATCCGCATCGCACCCCACCTGACATGTGGCACCGTCGCCGTCGGCGTGAACGGCGACGTCGAGCGTGAATTTCACTGGCGTGGGCGCCTCCGTGGCAAGGGTCAACACCGTGCCCTCTGAGGCGCTGTTATCAGACGTGCGGACCAAATGCACCGCGACACCGCCGGTGACCTTGAACGAACATTTGTCGCCTTCGGCCTTGAAGTCTGAAACGGGCCCTGCGGCGAGCAATTCCCCGAAGGTGTTCCAGTCTTGGAAGTCCTGCGAAACCTTGGCAGGAGATGCGGCCACGCGGACCACAGGCGATTCAATGCGCGTCATGCTTTTTGGCGTTCGTCACTCCACGCCACCGGGTCTGAAGACCACGCCGCGAGAAGCTTGGATTGTTCTTCCGTGATGTAGCCCTCCGCCTGAGCCTGTTCCAACATGGTGGGGTAATCGGTGAGCACTTCCATCGGGCACTTGGCCTCCTCAAAACGCGCCACCGCATCCGAAAATCCATAGGAGAAGATGGCGACAAGGCCTTTGACTTCGAGGTCGGCTTCACGCAACGCCGCCACCGCGTTCAAGCTGCTTTTGCCGGTGGAAATCAGGTCTTCGATGACCACCACGTTGCGCATGGTGTCCAGGTCCCCTTCCACTTGCTGGCCGGTGCCATGTGATTTGGCCGAACTCCGCACGTAGCAAAATGGCAAGCCCATTTCTTGGGCGACCAAGGCCCCCAAGGCGATGCCCCCCGTGGCCACCCCCGCAATCCCATCGGGCTTGCCGTAGCGCTCCTCGATCAACTCGCTCGACAACTGCCTGACGAACGTGCGCACGGCAGGATGAGAAAGCAGCTTTCGGTTGTCACAATAGATGGGTGAAAGACGTCCACTCGCCCACGTAAAAGGGTCGGAAGGACGCAGCTGGATGGCTTTGATGCGGAGCAAGAATTCCGCTACCTTTCGGCGTTGGTCGGACGCAATGGTCATGTCACAAAGCTACGATGTATTCATGCTGAATCGCCGGGTGAAATTTCGCCCGATGCCTGAGGAAATGTCGGCTCCCTCCGGGTCCACTTCCGAGGGCACGATGACCTTGCTGAACCCAACCGAACGCATGCTTCGCGACCTGCCCACCATGTTGAAGCGCAGCCCCGAAGTGAACGAGGTGAAGGTCTACGCCAACGACTTGGACCACGTGTGGATGACCTTTTGTGCAGGCTACCAAGAGCTCGCGGCCGCAGGGGGCGTGGTGCGGGACGACGAGGGTCATGTTCTCTGGATTCAGCGCAACGGAAAATGGGACCTCCCGAAGGGCAAGCTCGAACCAGGCGAGCGCTTGGAAGAAGCTGCCGTGCGCGAGGTTGAAGAAGAAACGGGCATCACCGACTTGACCTTGACCGGGGATGCATTCACCACCTTCCACACGTATGAGGCAGGCGGCGTGGTGCATCTGAAAACCACGTTTTGGTATCCCATGCGTCATGCCGGAACCCAAACCAAAGGCATCCCCCAAGCCATCGAAGGCATCTCGGACGTGACGTGGCTTCGACCACCTTTTTCAGAGGAGGTCACGTCCAACACCTTTGGCAGCATTCGCATCGTCTTGGACGCCCTCCTTCCTGCAGAAAACCAAGGTGAGTCGGCCTGAGTGAGGCCCGTCTGAAGTGCGGATCAGCGCACCGTGAGGCGCCAACGCTTCAGCTCGGCAAAGAGCCCTTCGCTTGGAAGCGAGGCGTGGTGGGTGTGGACCTCACCGTCCGGACGAACGACCACGACTTGTGGAACCCGCGACACGTCCAAGCGGTCCCACCAACCGGGGTCCCTTCCGACCCAGCGAATGCGCTCTCGAATTTGTTCTCGCTGCGCCAACGTGGAGGACCACCCCTCTTCGTTCGCATCGACAGAAAGCACCCCCCATGACACGTCCTTCGGGGCTTGGTTGGCCATCCACGAGCGCAAAATGGACCATTCACGTGTGCCTGACGCCGAGCCTGAACGCGTGATCAACCAAACGCGCCAGTCGCCCTCCCCTGCCCATGCAGGCTCGAGGTCTCCGTTGGGCATCATCCACATGACGTCTCCCCACGCTTGGCCCGTCAACACGTAGCGGCGGGCTTGGTCAGATTCTCGACGGATGCCTGCCACGTCACACTGGTCCTTCCAACGCAAATCCCACCACGAGTCGGCCCATCGGCTCCAAGCTTGGCCTTGGCCCATCCACATGGCCACATGCAATTCATCCAACGTCCAGCCGGTCGCCTGGCACAAGCTGTCCACATCGCCCATTGCGACCCAAGAACGCCACGGCCGGCGGGCCTCTTCAAGCACATCCCACCATTGGTCGTGTTGCAATTCCCATGAGGAACACCAGCCCGGAGAAGCCAATCGGTCTTTCCACGAACGCGCCTCCACCGAGCCCTCCCAAGCGCGAAGCGCCGCAAGGTCCTCTGTGGCCCCCAAACTCATCTGCCACTCCCGCACGAGGGAAGCCATGAGGTCTCCCCACAGCGTGTGTGGCGCCAACGTCAACCGCGCTGCAATTTCTTGATTGCCTCGCTCAAGGGCACGGGCCAACGCCTCCCGGGCCGCAGCGCTCTGAGCCGAGTTGGCCCCCACAGCGCCCGAGGCCATGAGCTGGTCGAGGTCGAGCGAATCGAGTTGCTGGCTGAGCCACAATTGAAGGCTGTCCACCGCTGCGCCTGGATGCCCTTCGGCATACCGCACTTTGGACGGATTCTTGCGCAGCCTTTGGAACGGACGACTTGGCCAAATCAAGGTCACCGTGTCCACCTCCGCTTGAGGCTCAATCACCATCGTCCACGACCACGGCAACGCTTCCAAGGTGTAAACGCCAGAGGCCGCATCGGGCCACAGACATGTCCCTGTGCTGTCCACCACCAAATCTTCGGCTTGAATGGCCGTTTGGGTCACGCCGTCAATCCACGCGCTGACGTGCAGCGTGTGACCGGCGTCGGGAAATTGGCAGGCGGGGCTCCCCTCTTCATCCATCCATTGGACGACCACGTCGGTTTGGGCCCACAGCCCTTGCGTACCGGTCCACGCCAGTGCGCAGCACAACGTCGTCAAGCGCATCACCCTTGGGCAGCGAACCATGGCAAAATGGCTTCAGGTACGAATGGGGAAACATCGCCGCCATGCGCATGGACGTCGCGCACCACGGTGGAATGAATGGATGCGTACTCCGGATCCGTCAACAGCACGACCGTGTCCAAATCGGGATGCATGGCTCGGGTCATATGCGCCAGCGTTTGTTCGTAGCTCAGATCCACGGCATTGCGCACGCCCCGGAGTTGAAACTGGGCACCGAGGCTTCGACAGAAATCGGCCGTCAGCCCCTCATAAGACACCACCTTGACGGAAGGATGTGCCGCGAAGGTGGCTTCCAACATGGCCACTCGCTCCTCGACAGAGAAAAGTCCCTTCTTGGAGCCATGACGTCCTACGGCCACCACCACTTCGTCAAACATGACCGTGGCACGGATCACCACGTTTTCGTGGCCTTTGGTGACGGGGTCAAACGACCCTGGAAACAGAGCTCTGCGCATTCATTCGAAGGTAAACAAACTGAAATGGACGTGTCCGTATTTCCTCGAAAGAACATATCCTGACTTGTCCGACACGTCCATGCGCTCGCCGTGCTCCAGGATGAACCAGCCCCCTTGGGCAAGAATTCCACTCTCGCGCACCACATCGGGCAACGTGTCCAACTTGGGCATGTCGTACGGTGGATCCGCAAAGACGAGGTCAAACTGGGTGAGCGGCTTGTTCAAAAAGCCCCACACATCGGCACACACCGTATGCAGGTCGTCGCTTCCCAATTGGCTCGCCTGCTGGGTCGCAAATCGACACGCCTTGGGCGCCCGCTCCACGGCAGTCACAGAACCTGCGCCGCGACTCAAAAACTCGAGGGACACCATGCCAGTTCCCGCAAACAAGTCAAGGACCTGGGCCCCTTCCAAGTCGACACGAGACGACAGCAAATTGAACAACCCCTCGCGCCCAAAATCCGTGGTGGGACGACCTTGAAACCCCTTGAGTTCCGGCAACCGACGTCCGCGCCAAGCTCCTCCTGTTATCCGCATGATTCCAGGGTTTGAAACAAGGCCGACCACGTTGAAGAAGGGCGTTCTTCAGAACCGACTTCTGCAGGACTGACCTCCATGAATCGGGACCACCCTTGGGTCAGTGCTTCTTCTCCGGACCAACGCACGCGGCATTGTTGCGGCTCCATGTCCCCTCGATGGGCGGCATTCACCATGGCGTACAACGCATCCTCCGCCGTGGAGCCGCCTGCCAAGTGGTGCACCCATTGCAGTGATTCCCCCGCCGTGGCGGCCATGACCGCACCCGATTCTCGGAGGTCTACCCGAAACGACCACCCGTCGCAGGGCGCCTCGCGGTGCCATTGAACGGCGTCGTGAATGAGGGCGTGAACCAAAGGACGGTGCTGGGCTTGGGGGAACATGCTGTGGACGGCCTCGGCCCAGACCGAATCGCCCTCCACGGCCAACCAAGGCCTGTCCTCGAAGGCATCCAGCAGGTGACTGTGCAGGCGTGCATTGGCCCCCAGGGGGCCGTGATGCATGTGATGGAGTGGAGCCAGCTGGGCTGCCGTGACGTCGTTGGGCAGCACGGCGGAAGGCACGACGGTGGCGGGTTTGGCCCATTCGGCGTGGATCACCTCGGCCCCAATGCCCACTTGATGACGGAGCGCGCGAAGCACCTCCACCACCATGTCTGGATTCGAAATTTCTCTGCGGTTCACTTCATGGGCCTGTCCCGTGGTCCAGATCAACCACGGCGCATCCCACACAAGCGAAAGTCGGCCCATCGCCGAATCAGTTGCGCCAGTTTCCGTCGCGGTGCGCCTCTGCCAAGGAACCGAAGCGAAGGGTGTCCTTCTTCACTTTCTCACGGCCAAAGGGCGTGGGGTCTTGCACCAAAATGGTGGGTTGCCACACGCGGCCCACTTCGACGGCACCCGTCTTCATGACAAAGCGTTCCCCGGTGTAGGGATTGAACGGCAAGGAGTCCAAGCTCACTTGAGGCAGGCGCTGGGCCGTACGGGCTTCCGGGGTGAAGTTTTCATTGTAGAACGAAGTGTACAAGGTGTCTCGCACTTTGTACGGGCTCATGTCCTCCATGATCAAGTCCAAAAGGCCTTCCTCGGTCATGTCTTTCTCCTCCGCAATCAACGCAATGTCTGCACGCTTGATCACGTAGCCTTCTTCGCGGCTTTGGGCTTCAGGCAAGGTGTCATGGAAAGAGCCCATGTTGAATTCCACCGGCACCACAGGGGCCTGGACAAAACGCAACAAGCTGTCAAACGTCTCTGCAAAGGTGCCGTAGACCGCCAAGTGCGACTCCTGTGCGGAACGGATGTCTTTCAGGCGTTGTATGGTGGTGGCGTTGACCGCCTTTTGGGTGGCTTGGAACTCAATCTCCTCATCCACAGAGTAGAACACGGAGTAGGCCAGCGCCGCGGCACTGATGACCCCCACCGCGAGCAACGCCTTGTACACCTGCTGGTTCAATTTCTCCAACACCACGGGCATGGCCACGATCCCCACCGCAATCATCGCGAGTGAAGCGTAGAGCATCGCCACAGGTTGGCTTTCCAGGGCATCGCCGCTCAAGTACTTGGCCAAAAAGCCGAAGCCTCCGAGGAACAGCAAGATGCTGATGACGTACTTGTTGATTTCGTTGAAGAACTTTTCCATGGTGCGAATCGCGTGTTTGCGCCCCAAAACTACAACATGCGACGCACCCTGCAACGCTTCGCGACCTACCTTCGAAGGCCCAATCATGCCCCGCTCCTCCCCCTCCCTGTCCAACCTCGCCCGTGCGGCTGAATTTGAGTCCCGCTTGCTGGGCCAGATCCCGTTCACCCCCACGGAAAGTCAGGAGCGTTTTGCGCACGTGTGGTCGCGGTTCATCGTGTCTGAAAAGCCGCGCTGCGCCCTCGTGCTTCGCGGGTATGCAGGTACCGGGAAAACCACCGCGGTGGGTGCAGTCGTTCGCACGCTCCGCTACGCCCGCCAAAAATGCGTGCTTCTGGCCCCCACGGGCCGCGCCGCCAAAGTCCTTGCGGGCCATGCAGGTCAAGACGCCTCGACCATTCACCGGCACATCTACCGTCCCAAGCGCAATCCCGAAGGCGGAACGGCGTACGGCTTGATGCCCAACCGACGCACGGACACGCTGTTCATCGTCGACGAAGCGTCCATGATTGGGGAAAGTGGAGGGCTCCCCTCAGGAGGCTTTCAATACCGCAGCCTGCTGGACGACCTCGTGGAATTTGTCTATTCAGGTCATGGGTGCCGTCTCATGCTCATCGGCGACGACGCACAGCTTCCGCCCGTTGGCGCGTCGGAAAGTCCAGCCCTTCAGGGCCCCAAACTGCGTGAAGCCTTCGACCTCACCCTCGCCGAAGTCACCTTGAACGACGTCGTCCGCCAAGAACTGGACAGCGCCATTTTGAGCAACGCCCACGACCTGCGGATGCGCATGGCCGTCACCGACGTCCACAACGCCGTGCCTTTGCCACATTTTGAGCCGGGACCTGGGCTGCAGCGGGTGTTTGGGCAAGAGCTGGAAGATCTGCTTGTCGACCTCCACGCCAAACACGGCGAAGACAACCTCGTGGTCATCACGCGCTCCAACAAGCGGGCCGTGCAATTCAACCAACAAATCCGGGCGCGGGTCCTGTGGCAAGAGGACGACCTCAACGCTGGGGACCGCCTCATGGTCGTCGCCAACAACTACCACTGGCTGGCGGACCACGAAGAGTTGGCGACCAACCTCATCGCGAATGGAGACACCCTCATCGTAGACCGCATTTTGTCTCGCTTTGAGCGGTACGACACCCCCTTTGTGGAAGCCGAGGTTCGGTTGGCGGACGTGCCCGACTACCCCAGTTTTTCCGTGCACATCAACCTGAGTGTGCTGACGTCCGAGCGCGCGTCGCAGTCCCGGGCCGAGCGCAAGGCCTTGTACGACGACGTCAGCGCCGACCACTCCCACCTCGGGAGCAAGGCCAAAATCCACGAGGCCACCAACTCCGACCCTTGCTACCAAGCGCTGCAAGTCAAATTCGCCTATGCCCTCACCTGCCACAAAAGCCAGGGTGGCCAATGGCCTGCCGTGGTGGTCGATCAAGGCTACATCACAGAGGAACGCGTGGACCTCGAATGGCTGCGGTGGTTGTACACCGCCCTGACGCGGGCAGAGAGCGAACTCTACCTCCTCAACTTCGCGGACATCTTCTTCGACTGACCCCTCGGAGCCGTCACCTTTTCGAGGGGGCCGTCCACAAAAAAAGGCCGCCCGGGGGCAGCCTTTTTTTTCAAATTGTGTGTCGAGTGCGCTTACGCGAGCTCGCGGGTGCTGAAGAAGAACGCACCTTCGATGGCGGCGTTTTCGTCGCTGTCTGAGCCGTGCACGGCGTTGGCCGCGATGCTCTCTGCGAAGTCTGCGCGGATGGTACCGGGAGCAGCTTCAGCGGGGTTGGTTGCGCCGATCAAGGTGCGGAAGTCCGCCACGGCGTTGTCCTTTTCAAGGATGGCCGCCACGATGGGGGCAGACGTCATGTACTCGGTGAGTTCACCGAAGAAAGGACGCTCCTTGTGCACCGCGTAGAACGCAGCGGCATCGTCCATGCTCAGTTGGGTCCACTTCATCGCTTTGATGGTGAAACCAGCACCGATGATGCGGTCAATGATTTTGCCAGTGTTGCCAGCGCCCGTTGCGTCGGGCTTGATCATGGTGAATGTGCGGTTGGTCGCCATGGGAAAAAGATTGGTTTTCTGAGGTTTTGGAGTGCAAAAGTACATCGAGAGTCACGGATGTCGACGGGGCGAGGCCAAGTCCCGCCCTATTTTTGGGGCATGAATACGAATGCTACGCTCAGCTCGGCCGATTTGATGGCCCTCGAAGATGCCCACGGCGCCCACAACTACCACCCTCTGCCCGTTGTCCTTGACCGCGGTGAAGGCGTGCATGTGTGGGATGTAGAGGGCAAGAAATACTTCGACTTTCTGAGCGCCTACAGTGCCGTAAACCAAGGGCATTGCCACCCCCATATTGTGGGAGCGCTGCAAAGGCAATCCCAACGTCTGACCCTGACATCTAGGGCTTTTTGCAACAGCAACCTTGGGCCCTTTGAGAAATTCATGACGGATCTGTTCGGATATGACAAGGTCCTGCCCATGAACAGCGGCGTGGAAGGTGGTGAAACTTCCAACAAACTTGCTCGAAAGTGGGGATATCAGAAGAAAGGGATTCCGGAAAACAAGGCCCGCATTTTGTTTGCGCATGGCAATTTCTGGGGTCGCACGCTTGCCGCAATTTCAAGTTCTGATGATCCACTGAGCTACAAGGATTTTGGGCCTTACATGCCTGGATACGATCTCATACCCTACAACGACTTGGACGCATTGGAACGCGAGTTGAAAGACCCCAACGTTTGTGCCTTCATGGTCGAACCCATCCAAGGTGAGGCTGGTGTGGTGGTTCCGGACGAAGGTTATCTCGCTGGGGTTCGACGGCTTTGTACCAAATACAATGTGTTGTTCATCGCAGATGAAGTCCAGACTGGCATTGCCCGCACCGGGCGATTGCTTGCAACCGACTACGAAGACGCCCGCCCAGATTTGCTGGTTTTGGGGAAAGCCCTTTCTGGCGGTGTGTTCCCCGTCTCGGCTGTGTTGGCAGACAATGAAGTCATGATGTGCCTCAAACCCGGGGAACACGGCTCAACATTCGGAGGGAACCCCCTGGCATGCGCCGTTGCGCAAGCAGCACTGGAAGTGGTCATCGACGAGGAATTGGCGGCAAACGCCAACAAACTCGGCATGAGATTTCGAGAAGCGATGCAGGAACTCGTTGAATCCACCGAGCTTGTGTCCGCCGTTCGCGGAAAAGGACTGTTGAACGCGATTGTCATCAACGATAAGCCAGACAGCAGCACGGCATGGGATTTGTGCGTGGCGCTGAAGGACAACGGATTGCTCGCCAAGCCCACCCACGGCAACATCATTCGCTTCGCCCCTCCCCTTGTCATGACAGCAGCGCAGCTTGAAGACTGCATTGCAATCATCGCCAAGACGGTGCGGGAGTTCGCCAAGGCATAAGCCGCGACCGGACAGGCGAACGGCCCCGGGTCACATGGTCCGGTGCCCAAGGTTGCGCCCACATGCATCGCGCGCCACGTATTTTCGGGGCATGATTCTGAAAAAGCGCTCTTTCCCTCGTTGGGTCTTCGCCACCCTTGGTCTCATTCTTGCGGGCTCTGCCGTTCAGGCGCAGGACGACATGAGAGACGTGGTGGACCAGCAGATGTCGTGGTACATGCTGTTTGGCAACCATAGGTTGACCGACGACCTCGGATTGCACACGGAGTACCAGTTCCGTCGGACGGGCTTTGGCGCCGATTGGCAGCAATCGCTGTTGCGCGTGGGCCTCGATTGGCACCGTGACGACCAATACGTGATCACTGGGGGTTATGGATGGATCCGAAGCTTCCCCTACGGCGAGCAACCCATTGGAGAGACCTTCGACGAGCACCGCATTTGGCAGCAGCTCATCACGAATTCCCAAACCGGGGCACTCAAGTGGATGCACCGCTACCGCCTCGAACAGCGGCTCATGATGCGGGAATCAGGCAGCGCATGGCAGCACCGTGCCCGGTACTTTGTGCAGGTCACTTGGCCCATCCCCAACCACCCCGCGTGGTCTGTGAGTGCTTACGAAGAAGCCTTCATCGGTTTGCGGTCGCTGGAAAACCCCGTGCTCAACTTGCTTCAGCAAAACCGCCTTTCCGTGGCGTTGAACCACAAGCTCGAAGGCGGCACGGCCTTGCAACTCGGGTACCTGCAGCAGGTCCTGTGGAAAGGAAGCGGCTTGGCCGCCGAGCGCAACCACGTGTTGCTCGTGGGCGTGCGCCACAATTTGGACTTCAGGGACTGACTTGCTTGAAGCAAGTCTGGGGCAGGAGGCTTACTTGAGCCAGCCCTGCTCGCGCATCCAATCGTCGTTGTAGACCTTGGCCGTGTAGCGCGAGCCATGGTCGTGGAAGAGCACGACGGGCACATCGGTCGGCTTGAGGCGGTCCTTCAATTGGCGCAACCCTTGGAACGCGCTGCCGCAGCTGTATCCGATCAACAGCCCTTCCTTCTTGGCCAGCTCGCGTGCGGCGTGTGCGCCCGCCTCGTCTGTGACCTTTTCAAAGTGGTCAATGAGGCTGAAATCGACGTTGGCTGGAAGGATGTCTTCGCCAATGCCCTCGGTGATGTACGAGTAAATTTCGTTTTCGTCAAACTCTCCAGTTTCGTGGTACTTCTTGAACACGGAACCGTAAGAGTCGATGCCCCAAATCTGGATGTCCGGGTTCTGTTCCTTGAGGTACTTGGCAGTGCCGCTGATCGTACCGCCGGTGCCGACGCCGACCACGAAGTGCGTGATTTTGCCCTCTGTCTGCTTCCAAATCTCAGGGCCCGTTGAACGATAATGCGCCTCGCGGTTGGCAAGGTTGTCGTATTGGTTGCACCACACGCTGTTGGGGATCTCCTTGTGCAGTTTCTCCGCCACGCTGTAGTAGCTGTCCGGGTGGTCTGGCGCCACAGCCGTGGGACAAACATGCACCTCCGCCCCCATCGCGCGCAGGACATCGACCTTCTCCTTGCTCTGCTTGCAGTTGGTGGTGCAAATGAGCTTGTAGCCTTTGACGATGCATGCCAGCGCGAGGCCCATGCCGGTGTTGCCAGAGGTGCACTCGATGACTGTCCCGCCGGGTTTGAGTTTGCCACTCGCCTCGGCCGCCTCAATCATGGACAACGCCATGCGGTCTTTCACACTGTGGCCGGGGTTGAAGTACTCCACTTTGGCCCAAATCGGACAGGGAAATTCCTCCGCAATGGCGTTCAACCGAACCATCGGAGTGTTTCCAATGGTTCCAAGGATGTTGTCGTGCACGTTCATGCGTCCAAAAGTAGCGCCTCCCATCACGCACACCACCCTTTCCACCCCTTACCTTTCAGGCTGTGAACGTGGAAAGGTTGATCGCCAAGCGCATGGCGCGCAGCAACCGGGAATTGAACTCCCGGCCGGTGGTGCGCATCGCCACTTCGGGCGTCACGTTGGGGGTGGCCTTGATGATTTTGGCCTCTGCCGTCGTGCAGGGCTTCCAACATGAAGTCAAAAGCCTGGTGGTCGGCTTCGACAGCCACGTCCAGGTCGCGCCCAGCGACCCCGGTGCACGGGGACTCGTGTGGAGCGCGGGCATGCTCGACACCCTCCTTCAGGTCGAAGATGTGGCCCACGTCGCCTTGCGCCACGAGCGGGCAGGCATGGTGGAAACCACCGAGGCGTTGCAAGGGGTGGTCATCCGCGGGTTGGACTCCACCTCCCAAGTGACCCGCATCACCACAGGTCTTCTTCGAGGTCAGCTGCCTGCAGAGGGCAGCACCAAGGAGGTGTTGATTGGCGCACCGCTGGCCCAAAAACTGGAATTGGACACCGCATCCCGGCTGACCCTCTATGTGGTGGTGGGGCCCGACGACATTCGGCCCCGCCCCATGCGGGTGTGCGGCATTTACGAAACGGGCCTGCTCGAGTTTGACCAACGGCACGTGTGGATTCCGGCCCGGGTGCTTCAAGACGCTGCCCGGCGAGGCGCAGAAGGCCAAATCACCTTGGAACCCACCCCTACCGGCGTGCGGGCGGTTGGACAAGCCTTTGGCCGTGACGAGCGGGGTGCCGCATGGACCGGCCGATGGGACCAGCTTCCCGAAGGTGTTGCCGGGCAAGGGCGTCGGACCCTTTCACTGCAAAACATGCCGCTCGACGCAGAACCCCTCTGGCTGGTGGGCACCGGCGCCTTGACCGACACCGTGCGTTTGTCCCATGGCGAGGACGGATGGGTGGCCAACATCTCCGAAGGAACCCACCACAAGGTCGTGGACGGATACGACGTTTGGGCCCAAAACCTCGACGACATGCCCCGGCTTCAGGAGCAGCTGTTCCAGCACATCCCCTACCATTGGCAGGCGGCGCGCGTGGACCAACAGCACCCGGAGATGTTCAGCTGGCTGGGCATGCTCGATTTGAATGTGGATGTGATTGTGGGCTTGATGGTTCTGATCTCCATCATCAACATGACCAGTGCGTTGCTCATCATCATCTTGGAACGACGCAGCCAAGTGGGCTTGCTCAAGGCCCTCGGCATGAGTGACGGTGCCGTGGTCCAGGCGTTCTTGTGGCACGCGGCGCGCATTTTGGGTCAAGGATTCGCCTGGGGCAACCTCGTGGGATTGGGCCTCGTGTGGGTCCAAGCCACGTGGAAAGTTGTGCCCCTGGACCCCGCAGCGTACTACGTCAATGCCGTCCCCATCTTGGTGGATGCGCCTGGATTGGTGACCATGGAGGTGGTGGCCTTTGGGCTCTGCGTGGTCGCCATGGTGCTGCCCGCACTGTGGTCCACGCGAATTCGCCCTGCCCTGACGTTGAGAATGAACTGACCGCCATGAACTGGAGCTTTTCCGCACAAATCGAACGCTTTGAAGGCGAGGGCCACATGCACTTTCTCGCCTTGCCCGAGGCGCTGGCCGGCGAGATTCGAGGCCAAGGGGCCAAGCGCTTTGTCATCACGGTCAACGACGGGGTGACCTGGCATTGTGGCCTCCTGGGCACGGGCGACGGCCGCTGGTTTGTGATGGTCTCCAAAGAGAAGTTGAAGCAAGCCCAAACCGCGCTTGGCGGGTGGGTTCACGTCGACTTTCGCGTGGACGACAGCAAATACGGCATGGCCGTTCCGCCCGACTTGCAGGAGATGCTGGACGACGATCCGGAGTTGTTGCAGCGTTTTGACGCCATGCTGCCTGGCAAGCGCAGAAACGCCATCCATCAGATCGCCTCGGCCAAAACCGACGCCACCATCGCCAAGCGCATCCTCAAACTCATGAACGAACTGGGCTTGGCTTTGCTTCTTCTCTGCTTGGCGATTCCCGGAGCGCACGGCCAAGACATCGTGCTCGGCAACGCCCAAATGGACGTCTACCTGTCTTGGCTCCACTCCAAGCGCGTCGCCGTGGTCGGCAACCACACCAGCGTGGTCGGCGACGTCCACCTCGTGGACACCCTCATCGCCCGAGGAATCGACATCCGTCATGTGTTTGCCCCCGAACACGGGTTTCGCGGTGAAGCGGCGAACGGGGCTGACATCCTCGACGGCACCGATGCGGCCACAGGGCTCCCCGTCTACTCTTTGCATGGCAAGCACCGCAAGCCGCAGCCTGAACAGCTTGCAGACATTGATATCGTGGTGTTTGACATCCAAGACGTCGGCGCCCGTTTCTACACGTACATCAGCTCCTTGATGTTGGTCATGGAGGCGTGCGCAGAGGCCGACATCGCGCTCGTGGTCCTCGACCGCCCCAACCCGCATGGACATCACATGCAGGGCCCCATGCTCGACCCGGCCTTCAAATCGTTTGTGGGCTACATCCCCACACCCATGGTGCACGGCTTGACCTTAGGGGAAGCGGCTTTGATGGGGTGCGCCGAAGGTTGGGTTGAGGTTCCCGAGTCTTGGCAGCCTCGGGTCGTGACCTGCCAGGGTTGGAGCCACGGCACCAACTTTCAATTGACCATTCGCCCCAGCCCCAATCTCCCCTCGGCGACCTCGATCGACTTGTACCCGTCGCTGTGCCTGTTTGAACCGACGGTGGTCAGCGTGGGCCGAGGAACGGAGCACCCTTTTGAGAGCCTCGGGCATCCGAACATGGGACTGGGCTCCTTTGCATTCACCCCGGTCTCCACCCCCGGGGCGGCGCCCCATCCCAAACACGAAAACGCCCCATGCCTGGGTCAGCACCTGGGACAACTCGCCACCACGTGGCGCATCGAATCGTTGGCCGCGCATGGCCATCCCCGACCGGGATTCACCCTGGAACCGCTCGAGAGGTGGGCCCGGCAATGGGTGTCGCAAAAGGGGTCGTTGGACGGGTTCATCACTTCTCCTTCCTTTTTTGACAAACTCGCGGGCACGGATGCCCTGCGATTGGCCCTGGAAGCGGGGACACCATTGACTGAGTTGGAGGCCACGTGGGCGGAACAGCACGCGGCGTTCTACGAGGCCGCCCGACCGCACCTCTTGTATCGCTGGAACGCTCCCCTGCCCGGACGTTGACCCTGCGCTGTATCTTTAGACCTGAAAACACTGCTGACATGATTTTTTCACGCCCTTCGGCCTTCGCCACACTCGGTGCTTTGATGTTGCTGGGAACCTTGCTTTCCGGATGCACCAAATACGATTCGTACGACGGGGAATCGTTCGATTGCGATTGCGGGTATGTGGTTTGGGACGGACGGGATTTGGGCATGCGCATGGCCGAGGTGGAGCAGCTTGACAGCGAGACCTACCGTTACCACATCGTGGCGGACGTCCGGACGCTGGCCGAAATCGAAGCGCGCGACGAACCTCGCGACGTGGTGTTCACCTTGACCACTTCGCTCGACGGCGCCAACACCACGCTCAACCTCCCGGCCGGTGACGACGCAATGACCGTTCAGCAGGTGGAGTCTCCTGGACTGGGTGTCGATTGGACGATGTCAGGGGCCTCGTTGTCCATCGCCGTGAGTGACGACGCCCACGTGATGACGATGACCAACGTGTCGGCCACCCGTGGCAACAACACGATTGACGCCACCGGCGAAATCACCTTCGACCTCGCCGACTGAACCCGGCATGCGGCGTGGCCCGAACGGGGCCCATCACACTCGATTCTGAAATCAGGTACGCCTCGACTCCGCGTTTGGGCTCGACGAGGTGCGTCCCTGTGAAGGCCCCAAAGGCGGGCAACGTGAGTCGGAATCCGGCTTCACATCCTGTGCTGGTTTGGACAAAACACGGCACCACCACGCTCTGACGACCGGCACCCCGAAGGCGCACCGCGGGGTGAATGTGGCCGCACAAGTGAATGGCCGTTCCCTTGGGGATTTCGTCGTCGGGCTCGTGGGTCAACACCACGCCGTGATTCGTCCATGAATCCACCACCACCAGCCCCATGTCTTCGTACGTCGCGTCGTGGGCTCGATCGTGGTTGCCCCTTACCAAAATGGCGTCCTGCAGCCCGTTGTCAAACTCGTCGGAAAGCCATGCTGCAAACTCTTGCCAAGCGCGATTGGGTGCGCTGTGAAACAAGTCCCCAAGAATCACCAACTGCGCGGGCCGGAGATCGTTGAGGAGCGAGGTCAAGACCCCCAAGGTTTGAAAATCCACGGTGGGCGGCACGGCCAACCCCTTGGAACGGAAGTGCTCCGCTTTGGCGAGGTGCAGGTCGCTCACCATGAGCAACGACTGGGACGGCCACCAGATGGCTTTTTGGGGCAACAGCCACATTTGGCGTTCACCCGTCATCCAAGACACAGCACCGGGAGGAGTCATGTTCCAAATTTCCGTCAATTCACCCCCCCAATCCGCTTTCCAAGGACACGACCTGTTCGAATTGCTTATTTTCGCATTCGGCCCAACACCGCCGAGACCTCGTATTCCAACAGAAGAAGATGAGCAAATACCCTACGTATCTCCAAGAAATCGAAGACCGCAAAGCCGAAGGATTGCATCCCAAGCCTGTCGACGATGCGGCCTTGCTGAACGAGATCATTGACCAAATCAAAGACCCCAACCACCCTGAGCGTGAGGCGTCTTTGAATTTCTTCATCTACAACGTCCTGCCCGGCACGACCAGTGCAGCGGGTGCCAAGGCGGCCTTTCTGAAAGACATCATTTTGGGACAGGCCGAGGTCGCTGAAATCGATCGGACTTCTGCCTTCGAGCAGCTGTCGCACATGAAGGGTGGCCCCTCCATTGAAGTGCTGCTCGACTTGGCGCTCGGCCAGGACGAAGCCATTGCCTTGGAAGCAGCTGCGGTCTTGAAAACCCAGGTGTTCTTGTACGAGGCGGACACCGACCGTTTGGCCGCTGCACATGACGCAGGGCATGCGATTGCCACCGACATCATCAAGAGCTACGCCCAAGCGGAGTTCTTCACCAACCTGCCCGACGTGGAGGAAACCATCGACGTGGTCACGTACGTGGCTGGGGTGGGCGACATCTCCACGGATTTGTTGTCCCCAGGCAGCGACGCACACTCGCGCTCAGACCGTGAATTGCACGGCAAGTCCATGTTTGAGCACGACACCGTTCGCCAGAACGAACTCCTCGAACTGCAAAAGCAACATCCCGACAAGCGCGTCATGCTCGTCGCGGAAAAAGGCACCATGGGTGTAGGCTCCTCGCGGATGTCCGGCGTGAACAACGTGGCGCTGTGGATTGGAAAGCAAGCGAGTGAATACGTGCCCTTCATCAACATCGCACCCGTGGTTGCAGGCACCAACGGCATCTCCCCCATTTTCCTCACCACGGTGGGCGTGACGGGAGGCATCGGGGTGGACCTCAAGAACTGGGTCAAGAAGGTTGACAGCGAAGGCAACACCGTCCTCGACGCCGATGGCGAGCCTGTCCTCGAGCAGGTCTACAGCGTGGACACGGGTTCTGTGTTCACCATCAACACCAAAACCAAGAAGCTTTGCCAAGGCGACAAAGAGCTCATTGACATCAGCGCTTCGCTGACGCCCCAAAAGATGGAGTTCATGCGCGTCGGCGGATCCTACGCCATCGTATTTGGCAAGAAGCTCCAGACGTTCGCAGCCAAGACCCTCGGCATCGATGTGCCTCCGGTCTTCGCCACGTCCAAGGAAATCAGCCACGAAGGCCAAGGCCTCACGGCGGTCGAAAAGATCTTCAACAAGAACGCAGTGGGCACCTCGGGCAACGTGTTGCACGCAGGGTCCTACGTTCGCGCCGAAGTCAACATCGTGGGCTCGCAAGACACGACGGGCCTGATGACGTCGCAAGAACTTGAAATGATGGCGGCGACCACCATCTCCCCCATCGTCGATGGCGCTTACCAATCGGGCTGCCACACGGCGTCTGTTTGGGACTTGAAGGCGCAAGAGAACATCCCTCGGTTGATGAAGTTCATGAACGACTTTGGACTCATCACAGGGCGCGACCCCAAGGGCGAATACCACGCCATGACCGACGTCATCCACAAGGTCCTCAACGATTTGACCGTGAACGATTGGGCGATCATCATTGGGGGAGACAGCCACACCCGCATGTCGAAAGGCGTGGCGTTTGGGGCCGACTCCGGCACGGTGGCCTTGGCGTTGGCCACGGGCGAAGCATCCATGCCCATTCCTGAATCTGTGAAGGTGACGTTCAAGGGCCAAATGCAATCGCACATGGACTTCCGCGACGTCGTCCACGCCACCCAGGCTCAGATGCTCCAACACTTCGGCGGCGAGAACGTCTTCCAAGGCCGCGTCATCGAGGTGCACATCGGCACCTTGCCTGCCGACCAGGCGTTCACCTTCACCGACTGGACCGCGGAAATGAAAGCCAAGGCGTCGATTTGCATCTCTGAGCCCGACACGCTCATTGAGTCGCTGAACATCGCCAAGGGCCGCATCCAAATCATGATTGACAAGGGCATGGACAACGCCAAAGGCGTGCTCCAAGGCCTCATCGACCAAGCGAACAAGCGCATTGCGGAGATTGAGTCCGGTGAAAAGCCCCCATTGACGCCAGACAGCAACGCCAAGTACTACGCCGAATTTGAAGTGGACCTCGACATCATCAACCAACCGATGATCGCCGATCCCGACGTCCACAACGAAGACGTGTCCAAGCGCTACACCCACGACACCATTCGTCCGCTGAGCTACTACGAAGGCACCAAGGACGTCGACCTCGGTTTTGTCGGTTCTTGCATGGTGCACAAAGGCGACTTGAAGATTGTGGCCCAAATGCTCCGCAACCTCGAGAAGCAGCACGGCGACGTGGCGTTCCAAGCGCCCCTCGTGGTGACCGCCCCCACCTACAACATCATCGATGAATTGAAGGCCGAGGGAGATTGGGATGTCTTGCAGAAGTACTCTGGGTTTGTGTTTGACGACGACGCGCCCAAGACTTCAGCGCGCACCGAGTACGACAACATGATGTACCTCGAGCGTCCCGGGTGCAACCTCTGCATGGGCAACCAAGAGAAGGCTGAGAAGGGTGACACGGTCATGGCCACCTCTACCCGCCTCTTCCAAGGACGTGTGGTGAAGGACAGCGACCGCAAAAAGGGCGAATCGCTCTTGGCGTCCACCCCTGTCGTGGTGTTGTCTGCGATTTTGGGCCGCACGCCCAACCTCGACGAGTACCTCGGTGCGGTGGAGGGCATCCCCCTGACCAAGTTTGCGCCGCCTTTGAAGAAGATGAGCACCAACGCGGGTCCGGGCCACCTCCTCTCGTACTAAGCACGGGACAGCCCTAACTTTCAGCCATGGCATCCACGTCGACGTTGTGGCGAGACATGGTTTCGGTGGCCTTGCGGTCCATCCGAGGCCAAGTGTTGCGCACGTCTTTGACGATCGGAATCATTGGCATCGGCATCATGGCCCTCATTGCCATGGTGACGGCCACCGAATCGCTG
This sequence comes from Flavobacteriales bacterium, assembly GCA_002683345.1. GTDB lineage: Bacteria > Bacteroidota > Bacteroidia > Flavobacteriales_D > Sanyastnellaceae > UBA11663. The sequence goes on along the minus strand of NYSX01000068.1, from coordinate 1,332 downwards.
AAGGCCAACGTGAGACAGGAGTTTTCCTCGCTCGGTACCCAAAGCTTTTCCATCGACCAAATGCGCAGCGGAGGCATGTTCAACGGCCGCCGCACCATGCCAAGCCCGCCCATTGATTACCGGGAAGCCATGCGGTTCAAGCGCGAATCCGAGGCCGATTTTGACGTCGCCATCTCGGTGTTTGGCACAAGCATAGCCACAGTCACCCGCGGCAGCCTGCGCACCGATCCCAACGTGACGGTGCAGGGCGTGGATGAATTGTACCTGCCGGTCAGTGGTCTTGGCATTGCGCAGGGCCGCAACTTCACTCCCGCCGAAATTGACAACGGCCATGCCGTAGTGCTCTTGGGCCAGTCCGTGGTGGACCGCGTGTTTGAGTCGTGGGAAGATCCCGTGGGACAACATGTGTTGGTGGGTGCGCAACGGTACACCATTGCCGGTGTGTTGGAGGCGCGGGGGACGACGTTTGGGATGTCCCAAGACAACCAAATCCTCATGCCCTTGCTCGGCGTGCGTCGCCAGTACTCCGACGAAGGCAGGAGCTACAACTTGACCTGCACCGTCGACCAGGCAGAGGACCTGCCGGAGGCGGTGGATGCCGCCACAGGATGGATGCGCATGGTACGTGGCGATGCCCCGGGAGACCCCAACACCTTTCGCATCCGCCAGAGCAACCGGCTGGTGGACACCCTGCTTGAGGCCACCGATGGCATCACCTTGGCCGCGGTGTTCATCGGCCTCATCACCCTGCTTGGCGCGGGCATTGGCCTCATGAACATCATGCTGATCTCCGTAAGCGAGCGCACCCGGGAAATTGGGACACGCAAGAGCCTCGGTGCGTCGAGCCAGGCCATCCGCATGCAATTCCTGGTGGAAGTCATGGTCATTGGTCAACTGGGAGGGGTTGTCGGGATTGGATTGGGCCTCGCGGTAGGCAACCTCATTGCCTCCTATTTCGAAACGCCCTTCGTGGTCCCGTGGGGATGGGTGACCTTGGGGGTCATCCTGTGTTTTCTGACCAGTTTGGCCTCGGGCTACTACCCCGCCCAGCTTGCCTCCAAACTCGACCCCATCGTCGCCCTTGGCCGTGAGTGACCTCAAGGTTCGATCCCTCCGAGACGAGAACATGGAGGCCTCCTTGGTCTTGTGCCGAGAAAGCATCATGCACGCCACGCACTACAGCCGCGAACAACGGCAAGCTTGGGCGGCGTTTGACGACGACGATTGGGGCGCCCGATTGACCCAGCAACGTTCTTGGGGAGCTTTTGGGGCCGGCGATGTACTACTCGGGGTGGCCAGTTGGCGCACCGGCGATTCAGACGAGGCATGGTT
>NYSX01000067.1 GCA_002683345.1 Flavobacteriales bacterium | reverse complement strand
TCGCCAAGCTCAAGAAAGAGGCGGAAACCCTGCGCAGCATCATGAAGGGCTACATCGGCACCATCGACTCGCTGAACCAGCTGAACATGGCGTTGCTGGACGAGAACCTCGCCATGAAGGAGCAAATGGAGGCGGTGTCGCAAGAGAACGCCGACCTCGTCGAGCGCCAGGAAAACATGGAGGACATGCTCGAAGCAGGCCAAACCCTCCAGGTCGCAGAATTCCTCCCCACGGGGGTGCGCGTGCTCTCGTCGGGGCGTCAACGCGACACGGACCGTGCCGACCGCAGCGACATGTTGCGCGTGTGCTTCACCATCCTCGAAAACCGCATCGCACCTGTGGGCGACAAGACCCTGCGCCTTCGCATCACCGACAGCGATGGAAACGTGCTGCCAAGTGCGGAAGGGGACAGCGACTTCAGCGCCTCGCGGACCGTGGACTATGCCCGCGACCGACTCGACGCCTGTGTGTTCTACGAACACCCCGACGACACCGTCCTCGAGCCCTACCGACCCGGCACCTACCTGGTCGAGATCCTCGAAGGCAGCACGGTCATCGGCACGACCGACTTGGTCTTGCGCTGACCGCCCCATCAGCCGCGCCTGAAAATCCGTCGCGCATCAACTCCCCGTTTGCGTTGCTGAAGTCCGTGCCGGGCGCTTGAGTTCCGTGTTGAACGTTGCGTCATGGTTTTGGAAAGTCGCACCCAGACCGGACAGCTCGGAGAAGACCTTGCCGTGGCGCACATGGAGGACCTCGGTCACCACGTGCTCGAGCGCAATTGGCGCTGGCGTCGCTTCGAAATCGACGTGATCTCAGCGCAAGGCAGGCAACTTGTCTTCCACGAAGTCAAAAGCCGGACTGGGTGCGATGTCGCTCCAGACCGACCTGACCTGCCCTCGTTGGGACAGCGGCGGCGGATTGTCCAGGCGGCCCAAGCCTATCTCCTGCGCGAGGGTCGGCGCGGGCGCGAGTGCCGGTTTGACGTATGGTGGGTGACCTTTCGCGACGGCCGAAGTCCGCACGTGACGCACCTGCCCAACGCGTTTGACGGCGTGTCCAAGCCGCCCCGCAAACGCAACCCGTGGCGGGCCCTGCGCTGACCTTGTCCCGCGACGTACCTTTGCGGAATTATGAAACAAAACCCTGACCAAGGCCGCCGCGGAGGCGCCCGCAAGGGAAGTGCTGGCCGACGAAGCGGCAGCGCGAAACCTTCGAACAACCGAGGCGGACAACGTCCTTCCTCTTCCCGCTCAGGCGGCAAGCCCTCAGGCCGCCCAGCAGGTCGTCCAGGAGGACGGCCGGGAGGAAGACCCGGCGGCCCCAAGCCCAAGCTCAAATTTGCGCCCGTGCCGGACTCCACGGCCACCATGCGCCTGAACCGCTACATCGCCCAAGCGGGCGTCTGCTCTCGCCGAGAAGCCGACGTGATGATTGGTGCTGGGGTGGTGAGCGTCAACAACAAAGTCATCACGGAACTCGGATTCAAGGTGGATCCGACCAAGGACCTTGTTCGCGTCGAAGGCGACACCATCCGTCCAGAGACCATGCGGTACGTGCTGGTGAACAAGCCCAAGAACTTTTTGGGCATTGAAAACGACCCGAGTGGACGGCGCAGCGTGGGTGACCTCATCAAGAACGCCTGCAAGGAGCGCATCTACCCGGTCGACCGCATCGAGAAAGAGAGCACGGGACTCATCCTGTTCACCAACGACGGCGAGCTCGCCAAGCGACTGAACCACCCCAAGGTGGGCCTGCGTGAGCTCTACCACATCACCTTGGCCAAAAAGGCCAACCCCGAAGACCTCGAGAAGATGCTCGAGGGATTTGTGCTGGATGAAGGATTTGTCAAGGCCAAGGAGGTCGCATTCGTCAAGAACGACCCCCACGAAATCGGCATGGAAATCCACAGCAACCGGAGCCGAATTGTGCGCCGCATGTGGGAGCACCTCGGACACAAAGTGGTCAAGGTCGATCGCGTGGTCTATGGCCCGCTCACCAAGAAGGACTTGCCGCGTGGCCATTGGCGCCACCTGACCAAGGACGAGCTGAACATGCTTCGCATGACCACGTGAGTGGCCGTACCTTCGAAATCATGAACGACAGCCTGGTCATCATTCCGACGTACAACGAGCGTGAGAACGTGGTTCGCATGCTCGAGACGGTGATGGGCCTGGAATTTCCCTTTGACGTGCTTGTCGTGGACGACGGCTCGCCGGACGGTACCGCCGCCCTGGTCAAGGAGTGTCAAGTGGCGCATCCCGACCGCATCCATTTGCTGGAGCGCGAGGGCAAGCTCGGACTTGGAACCGCGTACATCGCGGGGTTCCGATGGGCGCTGGAGCGCGGCTACGACTTCATCTTCGAGATGGACTGCGACTTCTCCCACGACCCCCACGACTTGGTGCGCCTGCGCATTCCATGTGCCGAAGGCGGCGCCGGCATGTCTGTGGGCTCACGCTACGTCAAAGGCGGCGGCGTGGCCAACTGGCCCGTCAACCGACTCATCCTGAGTTATGGCGCGTCCATTTACGTGAACACGATTTTGGGGTTGGGCGTCCGAGACAGCACAGCGGGGTTTGTGTGTTACCGGCGGGAGACCCTCCAAGCGATTCAGCTTGACGCGGTCCAGTTTGTGGGCTATGCCTTCCAAATCGAAATGAAACTGCGGGCCAAGCGGAATGGTTTCGCCGTGAAAGAGGTGCCCATCACCTTCGTCGACCGCGAGTTGGGGACGTCCAAGATGAGCATGAACATTTTCCGCGAAGCCCTTTTGGGCGTACTCCAGATGCGGTTCAAGCGCATCTTTTTTCCAGCCAAATCCTGAGCAAATCTCCTCTCTTGCCATGAGCCAAGCCACCCTGTTTCGCCACGCCCACGTCGTCACGGACGGCGCCGTTCGAGTCCAAGACGTCCTCGTGGACGGCGAACACATTGTGGCGGTCGGCGTCAACTTGGCGGAGCAAGGCGCCGACGCGCACGTCAAGGCACTGGCGGCGGGTGCGGACGTGAAAGACTGCACAGGGTTTTGGTTGATGCCCGGATGCATCGACGACCAAGTCCACTTCCGAGAGCCTGGCTTGACCCACAAGGCAGAGATTGCGACAGAGTCGGCGGCCGCGGCGGCCGGCGGCATCACCTCGTTCATGGAAATGCCCAACACAGTGCCTCAAGCCTTGACGCAAGACCTGCTCCAAGACAAATACGACCGTGCGGCGGAGGTGAGTCCCGTGAACTACAGCTTCTTCATGGGGGCGAGCAACCACAATTTGGACGAGGTGCTCAAAACCGACCCCACCCGCGTCTGCGGCATCAAGGTCTTCATGGGTTCCTCCACGGGGGACATGCTGGTGGACGAATCCGCGGTGCTGGAAGGCATCTTCAAGGAGGCGCCCACCCTCGTGGCCACACACTGTGAAGATGAGGCCACAGTGCGCGCCAATTCCGAGGCGGCCCGGGCGCGTTACGGCGAGACGGTGCCCATTGCACAGCACCCGTTGATCCGCAGTGCCGAGGCGTGCTACAAAAGCTCGTCCAAGGCCGTGGAGTTGGCCACCAAGCTCAACACCCAATTGCACATCCTGCACATCAGCACGGCGCGTGAATTGGACTTGTTTGACAACACCAAAGCGCTCGAAGACAAGCGCATCACTGCGGAAGCGTGCATTCACCACCTGTGGTTCAGCGATGCCGATTACGAGTCCAAAGGCACCCACATCAAGTGGAACCCCGCGGTGAAAACGGCCGAGGACCGGGAACAGATTCGCGCCGCCATCCTCGATGGCCGCATCGATGTGGTCGCCACCGACCACGCCCCCCACACCAAGGAAGAGAAGAACGGCAGCTACTTCAAGGCGCCGTCCGGCGGTCCTTTGGTTCAGCACGCGCTCGTGGCCATGCTCGACATGGTGCACGACGGCGTCCTCTCGGTCGAGAAAGTGGCGGACCTGATGGCCCACCGCGTGGCCCGGTTGTTCCGCATGTCTGACCGCGGGTTCATCCGTCCGGGCATGAAGGCCGACCTCGTGCTGGTTCACCCCAACGATCCCTGGACGGTCCGCGAGGACAACGTCATGTCCAAGTGCGGATGGTCTCCTTTCCAAGGGCACACGTTCAAAAGCCGCGTGCACGAGACCTGGGTCAACGGCACATGCGTGTGGGACGGTCGCCGCATCACAACCTCACATGGCAACCATGCTGGCCAACGCCTTTCGTTCAACCGCTGAGCGCACACGCCGGCGCGCCACTAGAGATCGCCTGGGTGCTGTCTTGCTGCTCGTGGGACTTGCCGGATGCAGCCCTGAACCGGTGGGTGGCGAGGCCACGCCCCTTCCGCCACAAGGCGTGCTTGGAAGGGAGGAGTTTGTTCGGGTGATGACCGAGGTGCAGCTCATCGAGGCTGTGGCCGACAAACGCATTTACCGCAACGACAACGAACGCCAACGACTCGCAGAGGCGTACAACGACGTTTGGGCTCGGACGGGGGTGAGTGCGGCCACGTTTGATTCCAGCTACACCTGGTGGTGGGGACACCCCGAAGCCATGAAAGGCGTGCTCCGAGACGTGGTGGACGCCCTCAAAGACATGGAGGTGGAAAGCAACCGGGGAGATGCCGTGGGGGCGGAAGGGAACCTCAAGAACCGCGTTGCCGGCGGTACGCCTGCACCGTCGACTGAATGACCTCGTCGATGGGGGTGTACTCCCATGCCTGGCCGAGGTCCTTCAGGACCTGAACGATGTGGGATCCGTCGTAGCGCTGGTGTTCGCTGCCGCTTGTCAGGCTTTCGCGAGAGATCATGGACCTGCGCCCGGTGAGGCGCTCTGCCAACCACACCACGCGCCACGCCAAGCCTGCGATCCATGGCCTGACGGCGCGGGTCGGTGCCGGTCTTCCCAACGCGGAAGCGATGGTGGTCATGACGTCCAGGTGGGTGCGGTGCTCGGCACACAAGACAAAGCGCGCATCGCGCACCTCACTGTCCCCGAGCCGGACGCAGACCTCGGCCACATCGTCGGCCCCCACGTAGCCGCCACTGCCCACGGGGTACCACGACAGACCGCGGTCCAACACCCGGAACAAGGCGGACGAGCTGCGGCGAAAATCGCCGGGGCCCAAGATGACGGTGGGGTTGACCACGACCAGGCCGCCAGGCAGGCCTTCCACCGCACCTCGGAACGCCTCCATCTCGGCGCGGTGCTTGGAGCGCGCGTAGGCCGACGTGCCAGGTTGTTCTTCAAACAAGGTGGACTCGTCCGTGGGTTGTCCGGCTTTTCTGCCCAAGGCCGCGACGCTGCTCACGTGAATGAGGCGCGGGGTGCCACAGTGGAGCATGGCGTTGACAAGGTTGGCCGTGCCCTCGGCGTTGATCTGGCGCAAGGCCTCCCTGTCTGCCGAATGAAAGGACACGAGCGCCGCGCAGTGAAAGACCCGCGTCACGCCCGCGAGGGCGTCTTCGAGCGAGGCCTCGTCCGTCACGTCGCCTTCGACCCACTCCAACCGGGAGAGGCTGTCTGGGTCGGCCTCGCGCACGGCCTGCTCGACGCGGGCGCGGTCGGACGAAGGGCGGTGAAGGGCGCGTACGGTTTGGCCTTGGGACAGGAGCTTGACCACCAAAGGCGTCCCCACAATCCCCGTTGCACCTGTGACCAAATCCATGCCGCAAAGTACTGCGCGACCTACCTTCGTTCAACGATGGCGACCACCGACCACATCCAAGCGATCCTCGATCGGATGCCCCACGAACCGGGCGTTTATCAGCACTTCGATGGGGACGGAAAATTGCTGTACATCGGCAAGGCCAAAAACCTCAAGAAACGCGTCGCCAGTTACTTCACCAAGCAAGATCACAACGGCAAGACGAGACTGCTGGTGAAGAAAATTCGGGATGTGCAATGGATTGTGACCGCGAGCGAGGCCGACGCCTTGTTGCTGGAGAACAACATGATCAAAGAGCACAAGCCGATCTACAACATCCAGCTCAAAGACGACAAGACCTACCCCTTCATCGTTCTGAAAAACGAGCGGTTTCCAAGGGTGTTTCCCACCAGGCAAGTCCGAAAAGACGGGAGCGAATACTTCGGGCCTTACTCGCATGTCAAGGGGATGCACACTGTAATTCGTTTTGTCAAATCGCTCTACCCATTGATGTGCAATTCGTGTCGAATTGAATCCATCAAAATTCTAAAGCGCGGTGGAGCAATCGAAAAAGCGAAATCTTGTTTAGGTGCTCAGATCGGCACTTGCTGCGGTCCATGCACAACCACCGCTGAGGAGGCGGAATATCACGCACGAGTTGCCTCCATTCGTCATATACTCAAAGGCAACCTAGGCGAAGTCAAAAACGCATTGAAAAGTGGCATGTTGCAAGCTTCCAATGATTTGCGATTCGAAGAGGCGGAACGACTCAAAATCAAGCTTTTGGCCGTCGACAAATTTCAGAGCAAAAGCACTGTCGTGCACCCCACCGTCTCGGACGTGGAGGTCTACGGAGTGGTGAGCGATGCAAAGTCGGCGTTCGTCAACTTCATGCGCATCCACAACGGTGCCGTGGTGCAAGGCCAAACCCTCGAGTTCCGCCGACGCCTCGAGGAGTCAGACGAAGAAATCCTCTCCGCGGCCATTCCCCAGATTCGGGACCGATTCGACGTCGCCAGCCGCACCGTGCTGGCCCAAGTCGATGTGAAGGTGCTGGGCGCAGAATGCCTCGTGCCCCAGCGCGGGGACAAGAAAAAGTTGCTCGACATGAGCCTGCGCAACGCCCAGTTTGCCATGCGCGACCGCCATGCCCAGCTCGAGCAAGTGGACCCCGACGCCGCCAAAGACCGCCTCATGGAGACCATGATGCACGACCTCCGGCTGAAGGAGCATCCCGTGCACATGGAATGCTTCGACAACTCCAACATCCACGGCACCAACCCGGCTTCGGCATGCGTGGTGTTCCGCAACGGCAAACCCGCGAAGCGCGACTACCGCAAGTTCAACATCCGCACGGTCGAAGGACCGGACGATTTTGCCAGCATGAAAGAGGCGGTGTACCGCCGGTACAAGCGGCTTCGGGACGAGGGTGAGTCACTCCCCCAGATGGTGGTCATCGACGGCGGCAAGGGCCAACTCTCTCACGCCATGGAAGCCATCGACGAGCTCGGACTTCGGGGCAAAATTGCATTTGTGGGCATCGCCAAGCGCCTCGAAGAACTCTACTTCCCCGGCGACAGCGTGCCGATCTACCTCGACAAGCGTTCACCCACTTTGCGCGTGGTGCAGCAGATGCGCGACGAAGCGCACCGGTTCTCGCTGGCCCACCACCGCAAACGCCGCAGCAAAGCCTTCTTGCATTCCGAATTGGACGACATTCCAGGCGTGGGGCCCAAGACGCGTCAAGTGCTGATGACGGCGTTTGGAGATGTCAAAGCCATCTCCGAGGCCTCGGAGAAAGCCCTCCTCGACGTCGTCAGCCTCAAAGTGGCCCGCGCCGTGCGCGTGCACTTCCACGGGTCAGACGCCTGACTCAGTCGCAAACCCCGCCAAACACGGCGAGCAATCCGAGCAAGTCGGCCACACTCACAAGGGCGTCCCCGTCGACGTCGCTTTGGCATCCGTCCAAACACCCAAAATCGGCAAGCACCATGAGGAGGTCGCTCACCGTGATGCTTCCGTCGCTGTTCAAATCCCCAGGGCACGACCCGGCGCACGAATCGTATTCACACGAACCGTCGTCGATGACCGCAGAGGGGTTGTAGTTGCACGCTTGCGGGTCGGTGCATTGCGTCACCACGACATCCACGTCCGCGCGGGCGCTCACGCATTCCACATCCAAAGTGCTCTCGACGTTCCACTCGTAGAAGAAGTAGTAGTAGTCCAAACTTGGACCCGCCGTGCTGTTGGTGATGCTTCCGAGGCCTGCCAAATCGTAGGGATAGTTCAGCGTCGAAGACGTGCCTTCACGCCACAGCTGAGGGTCACCGGTGGTGCAGCGCAAGCCGTAATTCGTTCCTGGCGCCAGCTCAAATCCAATGGGCAGGACAAACTCCCCATCCGTCACCGTCGCGGTGGTCGACCACAACACCTGTCCGATGTCGTCGATAATTTCAAATCCACGGTCGAAGGTGCCGTTTGCGTAAAGCTTGACATCCACCAACCGCATGGGTTCGAACACGTCAAACTCCAACCAGCGCACGCTGTTGGGGTGGTACTGGCCTCCGGGTTGGTTGGTCAATTCACCCCCCGTTCCCGCAGGGCCCTGGGTCGATTGGCTCGATTCCACCCAAAACGTCGTGGACGCCGTGACCGCAGGCAACGGAAGGCTGTTGCCTTGCCCAAGCAAGGTTCCGCCCACTTCGGCATCGTACCAGCGCAACACCTGCCCTGCTTCGGCCTGTGCGGTCAACGTCACAGGGCCCGGTTCGGCCAAGGTGGTGTCTGGCGAGGTTGTGGGAGGCGCCGTGGGGCCGTCAAACACCTGAACCTCGACCGCGTTGGAGCTCACGACGTTGCCGCACTGGTCCTCCACGTCCACGCTGTACAGGCCGGACGTGCCGACCTCCAACGTCGCCGACGTCGAACCGTCGCTCCACAAGTACGACACCCCCCCGCTCGCCGTCAAGCTCCATGTGCTTCCCGCGCAGAGGTATTCATCGCCGGACACCTCGACCGTGGGCGCCACCGTGCCATCCAGCACGCCCACCACAATGGCGTTGGACAACCCGGCGCAACCGTCCCCGTTGAACGCCGTCAAGGTGTACACCCCGGCCTCAGACACCTCAAGCATGTTGCCCGAAGTGACCCCACCGCTCCATTGGTAGGAATCAAATCCGGCAGGGGCCATCAAGATGGCGGTCTCACCTGGACACAATTCCGTGGTGGATGCCGTGATTTCGAGAGGCACGGTGCACGGCACTTCCAGCACCGTGTGGTACTGGTCGACGGCAGGCGTCGTCAAGGCCGTGGTCAGGCCGCTGGGCCAAAACACCGTGGCCGTCTCCACCACGTCGGCCGCACCCAGTCCAAAGTGGCAAGAGAACGTCGACGTCATGCCGTAGCTCTCCCCGGCGCGAACGCTCCGGACCTGCGTGCCAAACGAGCCGGTGATCTCCACCGTCGCCCCAACCGCATCGCGGTTGGATTGAAAGCCCTCCAGCTCAAAGGTGATCCAGTGCTGGCCGGGGTTGCCATTGTTGATCCACAAGACGTCGTCGTTGCCGTTGTCCGCACTCACGTACCCGTTGCCGTAGCTCGCGTACAGGTCGACCTGCCCATCGCGGTTCACGTCGCCCGTGGCGAAGCTGTGCATGGTGTCGCCGTAAGGGAACATGTTGGGGACGTTGGAGAAGGTTTGGTCTCCGTTGTTCTTGAAGTAGGCGTGCGCCCCTCCGCTGTAGACCAAATCCACGTACCCGTCGTTGTCAAAATCCTCGAGCTTGGCCTGCAAAAAGAACCCCGTCACCTCGAGTCCGCTTCCGGCGGTGATGTCCGTGAAGTTGCCCGTGCCGTCGTTCTCCAGCAGCAACAGCGTCGTGCTGTGGTTGGTCACCAAGCAATCGAAATCGCCGTCGTTGTCAATGTCCGCAAAATCGGCCGTCCAACTCTGCTCAAAAAACACCAAGCCCCGCTCAGACGCCTCCTCTGTGTAGTTGCCTTGGCCATCGTTGACCCAAAGCTGGTTCACCCGACGCGGGTCCTGAGGATCGTTCACAAACTGACGGCACTTGGCGATGTACAGGTCAATGTCCCCGTCGCGGTCAAAGTCGGTCCACACCGAGCCGTAGTTGCCGCTGTGGTCCGTGTTGGGGTATCCGCCCGTGTCGTAGCTCGTAAGCGGCATGAGCGCCTGGTTGTTGGTCAGCGCACCAGCCTCGTCCCCCTTCCAAAGGCGGCTCACCGCGTCGTCATGACACGCAAACACGTCCAGCACACCGTCTTGGTCGATGTCCGCCATGTTGCAGGCTTGCATGAACATCGAACCGTTCCCCAAGCTCTGCAAATTCCCCTGACCCGGCGCGGTGATGTGCATCAAATGCACCCCGTCGTAGGACCCGCCACTGAACACGTCCTTGTGGCCGTCGTTGTCAAAATCGCCCACGCACATCCCCCATTGGCTGGAGCCCGAGACGTTGCCCAAATTGAAATCGGTGAACGTGCCATTCGGCGCCTGATACAAGGTGTGCAACACGCGACTCTGGTCGAGGATGATCAGGTCATCGTAGCTGTCCCCATCCAAATCCGCGAATCCCACGCATCCCCCGCTGTTGTAGGTCGAGGGCAAGGCGCTGTTGCCGTTGGTGAAGGTTTGGGCTTGGGTGGCCAAAGTGCATCCCCAGCCCCCGACGAGGGCGAGCATGAGGGTTTTCAAAGCAGACGAATTCATGGTTCAGGGCGTTGGGTTTGAGTCGCTTGACTGACAACAACCACGTTGACAGCGCTTTGGAAGATACGACAGCCCCACGCCAAAAGACGTCACCGGGGTCACAGGCGGCCGCTTTCAAAAGTCAAACCGCCCACCCAAAGCAGGCCCGCCCAAGGCGCGACACTCGTCAGCCAGTCGCCGAACCAAGTCCGCAGCCGGCTCCAAAGCGTCCAACATGGCCGCGATTTGGCCGATTTCCAGTTCGCCTTCGTGCAAATCGCCTTCGAACATGCCTCGCTTGGCACGGCCTCGGCCCAGAAGCGCGCGAAGCTCGTCGGGCGTGGCGCCACCTTGCTGCGCAGCAATCACCTGCTGCGCAAAGTCGTTGTGCAGCAAACGCACTGGCGTGACGTCTTTGAGCTCCAAGCTTGTCGCCCCTTCTCCTGCCGCGAGCACCGCCTCCTTGAACGCGATGTGCGCCGAGCTTTCCGGCGTGGCCACAAACCGCGATCCCAGCTGCACCGCCTCCGCACCGAGCATCATGGCTGCGAGAATGGACCGGCCATCGTGCAATCCTCCCGCCGCAATCACGGGAATGTTGCACGCATCCGCCACAGCCGGCACCAGACACATGGTCGTCGTTTCTTCCCGGCCGTTGTGACCGCCTGCCTCAAAGCCCTCGGCCACCACCGCATCCACCCCGGCTTCTTGGGCCTTCAAGGCAAACTTGACGCTGCTCACCACGTGCACCACCTTGATGCCGTGTTCCTGCAAATGCTTGGTCCACGTCCGCGGATTGCCCGCGCTGGTGAACACAATCGGGACGCCGAGTTCTACGATGTTCGCCATGTGCTCCTCCACCGCGGGATAAAGCAAAGGGACATTCACCGCGAAGGGCTTTCCCGGTGCGGCAGCTTGGACTTTTTGGATTTGGTCTCGCAACACCTCGGGATACATGCTCCCTGCGCCCAAAATCCCCAAACCCCCGGCCCCACTGACCGCGCTGGCCAGTTCCCATCCGCTGCACCACACCATGCCCGCTTGAATGATGGGCAGTTCGATGCCCAAAAGGGCGCACACGCGGTTGGAAGTGTTCATGACGGCAAATTACTGGGGCTTGGTGCCTCAAACAACGTGCAATTCTCTTGGATCAATTCAGGGGCCTCAATGAGTTCTCTGTGCTTCGCGACGGACGCCTCCGACATCGCTCGCCATGTCTCCGTAGACCACTGGAGGGCTTCTTGCATCCGTTCCACCCACAACGCCTTCTCCAACGGCACATCCCACCCCAAACCTGCTTCTGACAACCCCCTCCACGGGGTCTGGTCGCTCAGGAGCACGGGACGGCCATGGGCCCAGGCCTCGACGACCGCGTGGCCAAAATTCTCGTGCGTCGTCGGCATCAGCAGGGCGTGAGACCGTCCCCACACCTCCCCGAGTTCATGGGGTGGAACGGCGCCCACATGGATGACGTCCAGTCCGGGTTTGGACAAGGACAAGAGGTGTTGCAGGTACACCTCGTCTTCTGCCGGCCCCACGAGCTCCACCCGAAGGTGCTTGCCCTTCAAGTCGACGTTCTGCAGGGCCTCAAGTGCGAAGTGGAGGTTCTTTTTTTGCTGAATCCTGCCCACCATGACCCAAGTCAGCCCTTGACCCGCGCTGATTGGCGTGACGTTGGCATCAAACAGCGGAACATTCATGGCTGTGTGCACATCCGACCCGGGCAAGTGGGTGAGGATTTCTACCCGTTCCACCTCTGTGCTGGCGTGCCAGCGGACGCCTCGGAACAAGCCGAGGATGCGGGCTGCCGTCAAAAAGACCTTTTTCTTGACCGGCTTGATGGCGAGGGCGCCAGCGCCCAACATGCCGCGAGGTGCGAGAACCACACGAATCCCCAATGCACGGGCCGCCCTCAAGGGGTGCAACGCAAACGGAATGCTGAACAGGCTGTTGAGGTAGACGACGTCTGGCGCGGGGTTGTCAGGCGTGCCCCGCAACTTTTCGAGCCACCATGCGTGGTTGACCGAGGAGCGATACGTGACTTGGATGCCGTCGCGCATGAGGGGGACGTCGGGCTCGATGCCCTCAAGCGGAGATGGGCTTCCAAGGTCGCGGTCACCGCACACCACTTCGAGGTGGTGGTCGGTTTGGGCCCGAAGCAACTGCATGAGGTTGTGCACACTTCGAATGGGGCCTCCCGCCTTGTACGCAGGCGGATACCACTCCACCACGGCCAAAATCCGCAGCGGACGCTTGCCTTCCAGGGTGGTGTCACTCGAGGCCATGGCGGTCAAGGTAGCCCCCAAGGACGGCAAGAGACCACACCCGGCTCCAAGACCATGTGGTTTCCCCCGCATGGAAGGACCGTTCCATGTCCGCAATGGCATCCGACTGGACCCATGCACGGTCCTTCAAGCTTTGGAGCCCGGCATCGCACACCTCCTTCAGTTCCCCGCGAAGCCACGATTCCCAAGGCAGCACAAACCCCATCTTGGGTCGGTTCACCACGTCGTCGGGCAGGAGGCCGTCGAGGGCCTCGACCAACAACCGCTTGGGAGAGGTGGGGAATTTTTGGGCGTCCGGGGAGGCCAGTGCCGCCGCCACCAAACGGTGGTCGAGGAAGGGCACGCGGACTTCCAGCGCGTGGGCCATGCTGAATTGGTCGGCGTCACGCAGCAGGGTGTGACCCATGTATGTGCGCATTTCCGCCAGGCTAACCTGGCTGAGGAACGGAAGGCCAAACGCCTTTTTCCCTGGAGCCAACTCCGCCACCAGCCACCGAAAGACCGGATTGGTCATCGGCACGTCCGAGGCCAACATGCGTTGCAAATCGGCGCGCAAGAACATTTGGCGCGACAACGGATACGTATGCGCCACATCGAAGTAATGGCCTCCGAAAATCTCGGCCTGCTTGCGCGACGTCATGCCCGGGCGTGCCGCGACGAGCAACTTGCCGAGCAGGCGGCGCCCACCCTTCGGCCACGAGCCGAGCCAATTGAGTTTGGCGAGGCGTGCGCTCCGCTCAAAGACGGGGTAACCGGCAAACAGTTCATCGCCACCCAAGCCACTCAAGGCCACCTTCACCCCTGCACGTCGCGTTGCGCCACTGACCACATAGGTGTTCAAGCCGTCGGCGCTTGGGTGATCCATGGCGTCGAGGCCGTGCGGAACTTGCGCCAAGAAATCTTCGGGTGTCAACCGCAACTCGTGGTGGTCGGTGCCAAACCGCTTCGCCACGGCCCGGGACCACGGGCTCTCGTCCAGCTCCGCTTCGGCAAACGTGACGCTGAAGGTGCTGACCGGCTGGGACGCCACTTCGGACATCAACCCCACCACGGCACTCGAATCGATGCCCCCGGACAAGAACGCACCGTAAGCCACGTCCGACCGCATCCGGAGCGCGACCGAATCGGACAGCAACTCGCGGATACGCATGCGACGGGCACGGTCGTCGAGCGTGGGCTCGCCCAGCGCTTCGTCCGCCGGATCCCACCATTGCGCCACCCTGAGGTCCTCGTCTTGGGCCACGAGCAAACTGCCCGGCTCCAGCAGCTGCACCCCGGACACAATGGTCTCGGGAGCATGCACGGTGCCGTACATCCATTGGTCGGCCACCGCATCCCGGTTGAGCGCACGACGCACCTTGCCGGAGGCCAGGAGCGCGCGGACTTCTGAGGCGAAGAGGAGGGTTCCTTCTGGGGTTTGGTGCCAATACAGCGGCTTGATGCCCAACCGGTCTCGCACCAACATCAAGCGACGTTCCGCCGCACTCCACCAAGCCAGCGCAAACATCCCGTTGAACCGCTTCAGCGCACCTTCCAGGCCCCAATGACGCAGCGCAACGAGCACCACTTCGGTGTCCCCTTGGGTGGAAAAGCGTTGCGCGCCCGCCGCCTCCAATTCGCGACGCAACTCGAGGTAATTGTACACCTCGCCGTTGAACACAAGCACGTCGTCGCCGATCCGGAAGGGTTGGTTGGCCCCTTCTCCGGTGTCCAAAATGCTCAGCCTGCGGTGACCGAGCACCACATGTTCTTCGTCGGACCACACGCCCTCTGCGTCGGGTCCGCGGTGGGCGATGTGCGCCACCATGTCCCGCACGCCTGCCGTGGCGTCTGCCAGTCCTTGGAACGCCTCAAGTCCGTGGGCCCCTGCGATCCCGCACATCAGCTGCCGCTTTCAGCCGAACCTTTCAATCCGTCCCAACCCTGGGCCTGCAAAGGCACTTCGGGACCGTTTTTGGTCACGAGCGTGAACGCATCCGGCGCCGCCACGGCGTGGCCAATGACGCTCAGCTTGGGGTGGTTTCGGACCTTCTCGTAATCGTCTTGCTTGACGGTGAAAAGCAACTCGTAATCCTCGCCACCACTCAGCATACACAGCGTCGGGTCGAGGTTGAATTCGCGCGCCGTGTCGTACACCTTGGGGTCGATGGGCAGCTTGTCCTCGTACACCTTGAATCCAACTCCCGAGGACGTGCCCAAATGCATGATTTCGCTCGACAACCCGTCGCTGATGTCAATCATGGAGGTCGGCTTCAGGCCAAGCTCTGCCATTTCGCGCACCACATCCACGCGGGCTTCCGGCTTCAACTGACGCTCCAAGAGGTAGGCAAAATCTTCAAGTTCAGGCTGGGCCGTGGGGGCTGCTTGGAAGACGGTTTTCTCGCGTTCCAAGATTTGGAGTCCCATGTAAGCCGCGCCCAAATCCCCGCTCACCACCAAGAGGTCGTCGTCCCCCGAACCGTCGCGTCCCACCAAGGCATCCGGCTCGGCGAGGCCCATGGCCGTCACCGACAACGTCAACCCCGAGGGCGAAGACGTCGTGTCGCCTCCCACCAAATCCACCTTGTAGACCTCGCACGCCAAGCGAATGCCTTCGTACAGCTCGTCCACGGCCTCCACGGAAAACCGGTTGCTCAGACCCAAGCCCACGACCACTTGCGTGGGGGTTGCATTCATGGCGCAGATGTCGCTCAAATTGACCACCACGGACTTGTATCCGAGGTGCTTCAACGGGACATAGCTGAGGTCAAAGTGCACGCCCTCGCAAAGCATGTCTGTGGACACCACAAAGCGCTTGCCCATGGGGTCAATGACCGCTGCGTCGTCCCCGACCCCGCGAAGGGTCGACGGCTGCTGGTGATTCAATTCACGCGTCATGCGTTGAATCAACCCAAACTCACCCAATTCACTGATTTCCGTGCGTTCCATGGGGCGAAGGTACTGCACCAAGTCACCCCCAACGTTGCAAGAACACCTTGACCACCCTGACATGCAGTGCGGTCGGATTGTGTTGCCCCGAGGTCAAGCGCCGAGGGCCACAATCACCCCTTCAAAATGAAGGTCAAGCCCTGCAAGGGGATGGTTGAAATCGACGTGCACCACGTCACCCTCCACCTCCACCACCACCCCGATCAACTCGTTGCCCTCGTCGTCCTCGAGCGGCACGACCTCTCCGGGCTTCATGACTTCCTCGTCGATTTTGCCGTCGACCATGAAGGTCTCCTTGGGCAATGCCACAATGGCCTCTTCGGTCTCGTCCCCGTACGCGTCCTCACAGGCGATCACAAACGAAAACGGCTCGCCTGCCTTTTTTCCCAGCAACTGCTGCTCAAACGCTTCGAGCGCTTCCTCGTCCCCCATCCGAAACACAAAGGGCGCCTCTTCGGTGCACGTTTCCAGTTCTTCCCCCTCAGGGCCGTCGGCCCGCAAGGTGTATGCGACTTCGACGAGGGAGGTGCGTTCGACCTGTTTCATGCTGCGAAAGTACACCTAACTTGGAGGCATGATTGCGTTGCCTCGACTCCTTTTTTCCCGTCTGACCGCCCTTCTCTTGGCTGCGGGCGCATGCGGTTTGGCCTCAGCCCAAACCTCTTCCATCCCCCGCCTCCACAAGCACGAACACACCGTGCGCACCCCCTTCCTTGTTCAAGGGTGTCACGCCTCGGGGTGCACGCAGGACAGCCCTTCGCTGCGGGTGCTGCCCGTCGACAACTACGACATGGGGCCAAGCATCGCGCGCAGCGACAGCTTTGACGTCGTGCACTACGATTTGGTGTTGGACGTCACGGACTATTCGGGGCAATCCATGCAAGCCTTGGCCACCATCGATTTCACGGTGCTGCAGGGCGGGGGAACCTCCATGTGGTGGGATCTTCAGGGCTTGACCGTCGACAGTGTGCACTGGAACGGCAACGCAGTGACCTTCGAACAAGCAGGGCCTGAACTCCACGTCGATGCGCCAGCTCCCATGACGGCAGGTGAAGCGGTGGAGCTGCGGGTTTGGTATGGAGGGCAGCCCAACGACGACCCCTACTGGGGCGGGGTGTACTACGCCAGCGACCTGATCTACAACCTGGGCATCGGCCTGACCTCCATCCCGCCCAACTTCGGGAAAGTGTGGTACCCGTGCTTCGACAACTTTGTGGAACGCGCCACCTACACCTACCACATCACCAGCGCGGGCGGACGGCGGGCCCACAACCAAGGCCACCTCGTCGAGGAGGTCGCGTTGGGCGGCGACACCGTGCGAACCACCTGGGCGCTGGACCACCCCATCCCCACGCATCTCAGTGCCATGGCCGTAGGACCCTATGTCGACCACGACTACGAGCACGAAGGGGAGTACGGAACCATCCCGGTTCGACTCACGGGCAAGGCGGGGGACATCAACGCCATGCAGGCCAAATTCGCCGACCTCGGCTTCGCCATTGACGCCCTAGAATACTGGTGGGGTCCCTACGCCTGGGAGCGCGTCGGATACGTGTTGACCACGGACGGCGCCCTCGAAATTCCCACCAACATTGCCTACCCCCGGTTCATGATGGAGCAGAGCAACTTCGCCAACGGAGACCTGTTCGCCCACGAATTGGGACACCACTGGTGGGGCGACTTGGTGGCCCCCACCATCCACAACCACATGTGGTTGAAGGAAGGGCCTGCGGAATACAGCAGCCACCTTTTTGTGGAGTGGAAAGACGGCCACGAGGCCTTTGTGGATTTGGTCAAAGACAACCAACAATTTGTGCTGGAAGAATGCCACGTGCAAGACGAAGGGTTCCACCCCCTTTCGCCCATGCCCGACGAACACATCTACGGGCGACACACCTACTACAAGGGCGCCAGCATCATGCACAACCTCCGCGCCTACCTCGGAGACGAGGTGTTCCGTCAAGCGGGCCAAGACGTCATTGCGGCGCGCTTCGACAGCCACATGGATGTGGCCGACTTTGAAATGCTTCTCGAAGAGGCCACGGGGGAAGATTTGACCCCCTTCTTCGAAGCACAAGCCCTGCAGCCCGGGTTCAGCACGTGGGTCGTCGACAGCATGAGCACAGCGCCCGAGAACGGCTGCTTTGCCACGACGCTTCACCTGCACCAAAAGCTCCGCGCTTGCGCGGGCTTCCACGAAAACGAGCCCTTGGATGTGACGCTTTGGAACGCGCAATGGGACACCACGCTGGTGCACGCCCGCGTCGGTGGAGAGTTTGACCAAATCACCTTCCAGCACGAAGAGCCCTTCATCTTGGTTGGCCTGAATGCAGACGGGCGACTCAACCAAGGCCGCTTGGACCACACCTTCGCCGTCACCGAACCCACGGGCTTGAGCAACTTGCCTTGGGTGGACATGCGCGTGGGATGCGACGACATCCCCGAGGGAGACAGCATCCTGGTCCGTGTGGAGCACCATTGGGCCGCCCCAGACCAAGGCCCTGCGGCACCGTATGTGGAGAGTTTGAGCGACACCCACTTTTGGGTGGTGGACGGCACGTGGGAAGAGGGCGGCGACAACGCGCC
>NYSX01000066.1 GCA_002683345.1 Flavobacteriales bacterium | reverse complement strand
TGTTGGTGTTCTTGGGACTCACCATGTTGTGTGCCTCATCAAACATTACCAAGGAGTTTTCAAACGTGTCCGGCACGCCGGTCTGCTGCGTGAGCACCACAAAGGTCACATGGAAAGTGCGCTCACCCACACGTAAACGAATGGTGCGCGTTAACTTTGGGTTGGCCCTCTTGTCCTCCCTGTATGCCTCGGTGACTTCCTTGGACCCACACTTATTTGAAATTTCTTCGTGGAAGTCATTGATGATCGTGGCCTTGGGCACAATGATGTAGGCACGGTTAATGGGGTGGTCAATGGTCGACCGGCCTAGCCGTGGCGACCGGCCTAGCCGCAGTGCTTCCACAAACGAGTTCAGGATGGCCACAAAGGTGCAAGTCTTGCCTGTGCCCACAGGGTGCGCTAGCAGCAGCCCTCTGTTGGGCAGCTCAGGCCACATCAGCACACTGGCCAGCCTCTGTGCTCCCAAAAGTCGATTGTATAAGTGATTTTTGGCACCGGGACGCTTCGAGTCACACGCAGGGAAGTTTGCAATGGATTCCACCCACCGAAGTGAGGTGACCTTGCCAATGACGTCACCCCCCCTGTAAAGCTCCATGGCCTCGCGCACGGCTCTTTCTTGCTCAGGGTGCATGCTGTCTGTCGCCTCCTTTTGGCTCTCTTTTGCAGCCATGACCTTTGCACGCTCCTTGGCGGCATTCAGTGCCAAGACCTTCTCTTGTTCGTTGTCCGAAGCCCTTTCAAGAGCCTTTCTGGCTGCTGCCACACGCTCGTGCAGGCGCTGACTCCTTTTGATATCGGCCTCCCTGCGAGCCTTGGCATGGGCCTTGGCTGCCTCGCTGACAGCCTCGCTGACACTGTTGGCAACACCTCCCACACGGGACGCTTTGTTTCCAAGCCAGCTCACAAATCCTGTGTCATCAGACATATTGTTGTGCTTTTCAGAGGGGTGCAAATGCCATGCCAAAGCTCACAGACCTGCCTGTCGATGTGATCGGTGTGATTGCTGGCCACACGGGGGACCGGCTTTCGAGCCTGTGTGTGGCACTTGTGATGAGTGGGCGGTCCGACTTGGCCGAACGGGCAGCCGAAAGCCTGAAAACCACCAACCCCGTTGAGGTGCAGCCGGGGATTCGTGACCTGTGTGACGCAGTGTCATCAGCGCCTTGGGCCCACCCTTCGCCATCGCGCGCGATCTGTGCCGCCAGCGTGCTGTGCTTCCTGCTGCGCCAGCGTACCGTGCTTCCCCTGAATGTGCTACAGACGTGTGTCAAGGCGATGATTCGGTCTTGCAGGCGCCGGCAGCACGACAGCCAAGCAGGACGCATGCTTCACAGCGCGCTTCTGGCGCGGGAGGATTCCGGCGTGCCCATGTGGTCGAGTGTGCTGCGTGTGCTTGAGCCGGGCGATGCACCCACCTTTGTCAGCCATGTGAGCGGCTGGCGGCTGGCACTGCTGGCTTCATGGCCCAAGCCAAGCGTCGAAATCATGATCAGGATGCAGATGCGGATGCTCAGCGTGATTCCGGGGCCTTCCCCAAGAACCATGAGGGATGCAGAGTTGGACCGAATTCTGGCACAGGAGCTGCGCACCGCCAGTGCCATGGATCGTGTCCCTTACGCCTTTGACTTTATGGTGCGTGCAGGTTTCTACAGGCAGGAGCACGTGACCGAAAGGTCGCTGACAGCTCTGATGCGGTGCTTCATTTCCCGGCGGCATTTGGGGGCAATTTGCCAGCGAATCACGCATTTGGTGCTCGACGGGCGCATCGACCTGCATGCAGCACGGCTGCAAACGTGCACAAAGCTGCTGTGCACCATCATGGCCAGCAGGGAGCAGTACCACGATCCCAATGTGATGGCGGTGCACGACTTGCTGATGGAAAGGCTGCCTGCAAGGTGGCAGATGCATGCCATGATAGCCATCTTCATGCGGAGCGAAATCGAGCCCCGTCCCATAGAAATCCCCAATCTGACCAGATTCGTGCAACAAATCATCAAGTCACACCCCTCAGACGCCATTGGCAATGACTGCCACTCCCTGTCCCTGATCATCCTTTCCTTGCGTGGGTGGCTGCCCTGCACCATGAGTGTGACGGGATACTATCACTTTGGGCACACGCACGCAGACCTCCCAAGCGCAGTATTCCTGAAATCCAACCCCGTCGAGGTTTGCCCCAACGAAAAGGTGAGGTGTGTGTGCGACAGCTCGAATGTGTGTGCTGCAACCCACTCGGCCATCCTCAAGTGTCTGCGCAACCGTGCCTTTGGTGACACAATGATTCACCCCACCTTGGAGCGTCACCTTTCGACGGAGGAGCGTTTCCTCTATTGTGGGGGGCTTGAGCCACCGTACCGTCCCATGGCGGGTCTGAACCCTGAACGGCTGGCCTCCCTGCTGTGCGAGCACGTGGAAAGCACCGAAGGGCTGTCCTTGGAGCGCTCGGTGTCGCTGAGACGGATGGAAAACAGGCTGAGGCAGGGCATGCCCAACGCATTCAAGGCAGCCATGCTTTGGCACGTGATCATCCTGTCCGGCCACTCTTGCGACTGCGTGAACTCCTACCACACGCTGATGGATTGGGCCGTCGACCACATTCTTGATTTGGACCCGGAGATGATTGCATACTCGGCGGGAGCCATGGGTCTGATATCCTTGGTGGAGCACGTGGGGTGGAAGCACCTGCACAGAGTGCTTGGCGACCGATGGTACCTTTCCCTGAGCCAAGAGTGCGTCATGAATTTGGGCGAGCGCCAGTTCAGGGGATACATGCAGCTGCTGTCCCCTGACCAACGGTGGGACGTGTTGCAGACCATCCTGAACGCCATTCTGGCCAACTACAGGATGACGTGGAATCTGTGGGTGTCCGATTTGTCACAGCCATCCATGGATGCCATGCTGATGGTCAAGAACTACGATTCCGAGGCATTTTTGCATTGGATCAAGCGCAACCGGTGGGTGTGGGATATGCAGGGGGAGGAAGCCATGCCGTCACGTGTGGTGATGTTCGTGTGGGACAACTTTGAGGCAGACTTGCTCAGCGCGGCGGGGTCAGAGCGGGAGCTTGAAGCGGTGGCAAAGTTCAACGGGCGCAAGATGCTGAATGACTCTGCGGTGGAACGTGTGTGCAACACGGCGCTACAGTTTGTGCAGAGGTTCGCAAGAGTGCTGCTTGAGGATGCCTCTTTCATTAAGCTCATGTGCTACACGGTGGCACCACAGTGGCCGCAGCACGCACAGCACATCGTCACGCCGTGGGTGGGCCACAACGCCGAGCGTGCCGCCCTCGTGACGGAATGGTTGGAAGAAGCCATGCACCGGCACGATCTCAGCAGAACGCGCACGATGGAAGTGGCCACCACCCTCATGTCGTCAGAAGTGACACAGGTGTCCGAGGTAATTGCTCTCTGGTTACGACAGCTCGCATCTCTGAAACACCAGGCACATCGTCCAACAGCCGCAGGGGCACAAGTGCGTTGCGCTTGACGCAGTCATCCACGCACTGATCAAACTCACCGTCATTCTCGAGGCTTGCACATTCACGGCAGAACACAACGATCTGCTGCTTGGATAATTTGCCGAACACATTTCCCAAAGTGTTATCGTATAACTGAATGAATCCTTCTTTGACTTTTTTCACCACCACCTCCACGGCGCCTTTGATGCGCTGAAACAAATCCATTATTTTCTCGATCACAAACTTCTCGATCATCTTGTATAGAATCACCATGATCATCATGAGCGCAAGCTTCGGCGCCACGGCCAGCACGGATGCGGTCAGCATGGGGAATGTTCAGAGCGCTATAGCCAGTCGCTGCACAGGCGCACTTTTTGTGTGCTGAACAAACGGCGTCGAACGTGCCATCGTAGCCTGCATCATGCAGCGAATTTCACACCTCGTACGGTCAGCATTCATGGGGTCATCCGGGGCCAGATTCACGCACTTGCCGCATTGCATATCAATCATCTCCTGCGACAGACCAATCGCTCCGCCTACAGCATTGCCTATATTACCGCCCACGTCCGCAATCTTATCCAGCACACCATTAAAGAACTCTTTGATCTCAGTCCAAACTTTCTCAGGCAGGTCCTTGACAAAGTTGACGATGTTCAGGATGGGCTGCACGATATACTTCTCAATCACTTTGTAAAACACAAGCAGCACAAGGGCCATCATCACGAAAGGGATGCTTGCCACCACCGATATGGCAGGGACGGGCATCCTAGGGCTGGCACCTGCGAGGGCCAGCAGGAAGCGGTAGGCGAAGATGGCCAGAAGCATCGTCAGCAGCGTGCCAAAGCCACCACCCCCTTCACTCATTCTGGCGGCGGGCAGTGCAACAACTCTCTTTTGCGACGCAGCATAAATACTCAACCACGCACATGGAATCACGATGAGCTCACGCCTCGACTTTTCGCGCGTCAAGGCACACCCAAGCAAACTTGGCAAGGCCATCGCACACTCTGTGTGGGGCAGCGAAAGGGTAGGGCAGTGGCCCAAGGACACCGTGCTACTCTTGGATATCGACAGAACGGTGGTGGATGAGGATGAGCAAGCCTATGCCGACCGTGGCGACCTGCTGCACCGCGTCATCAAGGCTGCTGAGGCACAGGGCAGGTTTGCCTACCTGACGGCACGCCCCTGCACTGAACGGAGCGTGGCACACACACAAAAGGTGATCAAGGGGCACGGGCTTGGCAACACGGGTGACACCGGCCAGCCTTCGTGCTCCGTGCACGGCAGCAGCCTCACGAGTGGAAGGCGCGTTTGCTCCTGCATGGGCAGCGACGCCAGCGTGCCGATCACCTTTACAGGGGGCGCATGCAAGGGGGCAGCCGCCTCCGTTTTCCTACAGCAAAGGTACGGCAAGCGCGTGCCCCCCAACGTCATTTTTGCCGACGATCAGCCGGGGTACCTCAGGGACGTTCAGATTGGGCTCAGGTACGAGAGCCAGCGCAAGCTGCACCTGATCCACATGGTCGAATGAACTATTTTTGCGCCACCATCAAGAAAGACAAAACCGCCACACAATGCTTGACTCCAAGGGCCCGCTGCTGCCGCAGATTTGGGCAGCCAACAAGTCTTGGGACGAATACCAAGCTGCCATCAAACCCCGCAAGGGCGCCGCACAAATCCTGCCGGGTCACATTGACGCCTTTATTCGCACGAGCTTCCCCTTGCACTGCTACACGCTGTTTTTGGTCACAAGCTTCCTGCTTTCGTGCACGCTTGTGCCTGTCACCGACCTCATTTTTGGCGCCATGGCTTGGCCTGCCGCAGAATACACGCTGCACAGATTCGCCCTGCACGAGCTGCCTGACCGCATCAAACCCGGCAGGTTGGGGCAGTGCCTGCATTTCGTGGTGCACGGCTACCACCACATGTTTCCTAGGGACGCCGGGCTGCTGATGTGGCCTTACCCCGTCAGCCTAGGCGTCATGGCCGCTTCAGCCGCACTGCTGGCCTGCACGGGCGTTGCATTGGGCACGGCTGTGGGTGTGTGTGGCGGGTTCTGGATCGGCCAAGCCGTGTATGACGTCATGCACTTTTTCATCCACTGTCAGCCCATGCAGGCAGACTTCCCTGCCCTCAAGCGGTGGTTGGACCCGCAGATTCGGCACCACACCAACCATCACCACGCGTCAGGCCCCGCCTCACAGCGCTACGGTGTGAGCACCACGTTTGTGGATGATATGCTCTCTAAAAATGAATGACCCACCACGCATTTGAAACACAGACAACGGAGACAATATATCAAGGATGAAATTTAAATTTCACATTTGTGTGTGTCTTTTCACTTTTGCAATGCCAGATACACGATTCCCGCTGGCAGCACTGCCATCTGCTGCCATTAGCAGCGTTTTCAGTAATTTTGATGAATTAGACGTCCGTGATAATAAAGGAGTTCAACTCCTCGTTCGCGAGTTTTCAGACTGCATTTTGGGCAATCCTGCGCTCAAAACTGAAGCAGCATGCTGTATAGAGGGCGATGTTGAGATTTTGAAGAAGTTCATGTATGAAGAATGCCACCAAGATCACTGCGCAGACTTGAGTGCAGTTCTTATTTATCATTCGAAGAATAATAATATCGAATGCGTGAGGACACTGCTTGGTGACAACGGCTCTAATAGAGCCAAACCAGATGCATATGGCAGTTATGCATTGAAAATCGCAGCAGGGTGTGGTCACATTGGGGTGGTGAAGCTTCTTCTTGATGACAACAGGGAGCATCGTGCCTTGCCTGATG
>NYSX01000065.1 GCA_002683345.1 Flavobacteriales bacterium | reverse complement strand
GACGGCGCTTGTGACTGCGATGGCAACGTCCTTGACGAGTGCGGTGTGTGCGGCGGTGACGGCATCGCTGAAGGCGCTTGCGACTGCGACGGCAACGTCCTTGACGAGTGCGGCGTGTGCGGCGGTGACGGCATCGCTGACGGCGCTTGCGACTGCGACGGCAACGTCCTTGATGAGTGCGGCGTGTGCGGCGGTGACGGCATCGCTGAAGGTGCGTGCGACTGCGACGGCAACGTCCTCGACGAGTGCGGCGTGTGCGGCGGCGACAACGACTGTCTTGGTGGCGACGACAACTGTGCCGACTTGTATGGAGCTGCCTGTGAATCATCCGTGAGTTTGGTCGAGGCTAGTGGCACCTTCACATACACCGCCGATTTTAGCTCGGGAGATGGTAGTTTCCCCGGGGATTTGGGCATGAGTATCACGGACGAGGCCGGGAATTGTGTTTATTATGAGGGTTGGGGCGATTGTGGTCAAGAACTGTTCAATGGTTGCACCCAAGTTGGAGGGTACATCCCATTCGAGACTCCTGTCGTGATTGATCCGGCTTGGGGGCTTGCAGCAGGCACTTGGGAGATCGTTTTGGTCGATGCTTGGTCTTCTTCTTCGGGCGTTGATGCGTTCGAGGTATGCTTCAATGACGAATATGACGACGGTTCTGAGGACTGCTGCGAAACTGAGTTGACCTGGAACCAGGAGCTCAGCGACTACACGGTCGAGTGCTCTCAGGACATTCCAGCCACATGTGAAGAATTCGCCACAGGCATTGAAGCCGTGAACGAATGTGACGGAAGCACGTACGAAGCTGTGTGTGTGCCCCTCGGGAATTCAAGCGTAGCACCCGCCACCTTCTGCAGTGCAACGACTGCAAAGCGTGATTCTGACTTGGGTGACGGCGAATACGACGCCACCGACGCGGCAGTTCGCATCTACGGTCTGGCTGCTTTGGGCGGTGCAGACAGCGACTACTTCGTGGAGGATCCCAACGCGCCTTTGACCTTTGAATATGCGCAAGGCAGCGGTACTGCGCGCCTCACCGGACGCGTGTACTGTCGCGAAAACGCAAACCAGTGGTTCGATGTTGACGCCGTCTTCACGGGAGCCCAGGTTGCTTCTGAGTGGTTGGCCGAGGATCCAAACCATGCTTTGTTGATCAACGACGATCCCAACCAGGAAGGCTATGCGCCTTGTGAGGTTGACGAAGACGCGATCACCGTGTTTACCATGGACTCTCCTTCTGTGCTGACTGCAGGTGGAGACCTCAGTGGTCTTCTCGAGATCGAGCACATGCCTGTGTCCTTGAATAAGCGTTTCCAGCTGGGAGCTGGCGCGAACAACCACAACTGTGAAAACGGCTTCGGTGGCTGGTTCAAGTGGGACGGTATAATCAATGGCGTGCCCATGGACGGTTTGTCAGGTGACTTCGTGTGTGACTTGGAGGATTGCCAGGAACCATTGACAGATCCATGTGCGGACGAGATCACATTCAACATCCGTGCCCTTGACACCGACTGCGGTCGCTTGATCTCTGAGGACTTCACGGTCTCTCGTGACGACACCACGCCTCCGACCATCACGGACGGTCCTGCGGACATGACTGTGGAGTGCGACAACGTTCCTGCCATTGCAGGTCCAGACGCCATCTCAGCGTTTGACAACTGTGGCGAAGACGTGACCATCTCTGAGGGCACAGAAACCCGTTTCGACGGCGCGTGCGCGACTGAATACACGTTGCAGCGTCGCTGGACCGTGACCGATTTGTGCGGCAACGAATCCATCCACGAGCAGATCATTCAGGTTCAGGACACCACTGCACCTGAAATCATGGCTGCCTCTGATGAAACCGTCGAATGCGACGGCATGGGCAACATGGCGGCATTGAACGCTTGGTTGGGCAACAACGGTGGCGCAACGGCCACAGACAACTGTGACGACGCTGCTGGATTGGAGCTCACTTGGAGCAACGATTTCGCAGGCTTGAGTGACGACTGCGGTGCCACAGGCTCAGCCATGGTGACCTTCACTGTGACAGACTGCGCGGGCAACAGCAGCTCTTCTACGGCGACCTTTACCATTCAAGACACCACGGCTCCAGCCATCACTGCGGAGACGAGCATCATGAAGGATTGCGAAGAGTACAGTGCTGAGGATTCTTACGGCTCTTACGCCGAAGATTGTGGCATGGGCTCATTCACTTGGGTTGACGCTCCTGTGAGCGGCGGTTGCATCATGCCAATCGGCGCGTACCTCCGCACGTACACCGCGACAGACGACTGCGGCAACGTGAGCACTGCAGAACAAATCATCACCTTGGTGGACGACGTGGCTCCTGTCATCGAGATGGAAGCTGCTGACGAAACTGTCGAGTGCGACGGCATGGGCAACATGGCCGCGTTGAACGCATGGTTGGACAGCAACGGTGGCGCTTCTGCGACCGACAACTGCAGCAACATCGAGTGGAGCAACGATTTCGAATCGTTGAGCGACGATTGCGGTGCCACTGGATCTGTGACGGTGATCTTCACTGCAACAGACGATTGCGACAACGCAAGCAGCACCTCTGCGACCTTCACCATTGAAGACACCACGGCTCCTGACGTGACCGCCGCTTCTGACGAAACGGTCGAGTGTGACGGCATGGGTAACATGGAAGCGTTGAACGCCTGGTTGGCCAACTACGGCGGTGCCACGGCTTCTGATGTGTGCGGAAACGTGACTTGGAGCAGCAACTACGAAGGCTTGAGCGACGATTGCGGCGCCACCGGCTCTGCGACCGTGACGTTCACGGCCACAGACGATTGCGGCAACGCGAGCAGCACCACTGCGACCTTCACCATTGAGGACACCACAAACCCAGACATCACCGCAGCCTCTGACGAGACTGTAGAGTGTGACGGCATGGGCAATATGGACGCCTTGAACGGTTGGTTGAACAACAACGGTGGCGCGACTGCCTCTGACGTGTGCAGCGGCGTAACATGGAGCAACGACTTCGAAGGCTTGAGCGACGATTGCGGTGCCACGGGTTCTGCGACTGTGACGTTCACGGCCACCGACGACTGCGGCAACGCCAGCAGCGTTTCAGCGACCTTCACGATCGAAGACACCACCGCTCCTGTGTTTGACGAGTACATCCCAACCACGGTTGTGGAGTGCACGGACGGAGACGGCGATGACCTCAACTACTTGCCTTTGACGGCGCAAGACGATTGCAGTGACGTGACGTACACGGTGCAGTCCATGTGCATGTCAGGCGGTTGCTTGTGGACCATCATGCGCATTTGGACAGCAACCGACGACTGCGGAAACAGCACGACTGTGGAGCAGTACTTGATGTTGTCTGACACGACCGCTCCTGAAGTGACGGCTCCTGCGGACTACACTGTCTCTGCAGACGCCATGGATTGCAGCGCCGACATCTCTGAAGCTGCTGCGGGTTCACCTGAATACAGCGACAACTGCGGAGACACCGACTGCTGGGGTGCGAACAGCTTGACTGTTTCTTACGAGGACAGCGCTTGGGAGTACACTTGCATGGGTGACGACGACAACACTGAAGGAACGCGCACGTTGACCCGTACCTGGTACGTGGAGGACCGTTGCGGAAACATCGGTGAAGCGACCCAAACCATCACGGTGACCGACGATACGGCTCCAATGGGCTCTGTGGAAGACGATTCAGTGGCATGTGCTTCTTACGACGCTGCAACCGAGTACGGTTCTCACAGCGAGTCTGACAACTGCGACTCCAACGTGGCAGTGTCTTGGGAGCAAACGGCCATCATCAATGTGGAAGGCGCGGGTTGCTACCAAGTGGAGCGCACCTACACCTTCACTGACGATTGCGGAAACGCTTCTTCTGCGGTTCAGACCATCACGGTGTTCGACAACGTGGCGCCTGAAATCAACGGTGAAATCGAAGTTGAAATCGAATGCTCTGCGTACCCCGACAACAACATCTACATCACGGCATCTGACGATTGCGGTGAAGTGACGATTGAGTTCGCAGACACCGAGGTGTCTGGCGGTTGTGTGCAGCCCGTGGGCATGTACATGCGCATGTACACGGTGACCGACGAGTGCGGCAATGTGTCTACGTTCGAGCAGTTCTTGCGCCTTGTGGACACCACTGCGCCTGAATTGACAATTCCTGCAGATTACACCATTGAGTGTGACCAGGAAATCACCTACGACGATGCTTCAGCCACCGACAACTGCGACGGCAACGTGGCCATTGAGTTGGAGACTGAAATCATCGAAGGCGACTGCCCACAGAGCTACCAGATCAAGCGCACGTGGACGGCCACAGACGATTGTGACAACGAGAGCATGGCGACCCAAACCATCACTGTTCAGGACACCACTGCGCCTTCATTTACAAATGAGGCGATGGATTCTACCGTGGAGTGTGACGGTGCGTTGAACTTTGAGGAGTTCTCAGCGTGGTTGTTTAACAACGGAGGGGCTTCTGCTGAGGACAATTGTGGTTCAGTGACTTGGGCCAATGACTTTGAGGTCGACACGCTGACGGGTTACCCTGTGGGAGGTGTTTTGGATTGTGGCTTGTTCACAGGATCTCTTGATGTCACTTTCACTGCTACAGACGATTGTGGAAATGCAAGTACGACCGTTGCAACATTCACAATTGAGGACACAACCGCTCCAGAATTTACTTCTGTCCCTGCGGACTACACTGCAGAATGCAGCGAGGAGCACCCGCTTGAGGATGCGACCGCCACAGATGTGTGCAGTGGTGTAGAAGTGACGGTTGTTGCCGACACAACGATGGGAGACTGTCCTCAGGCTTACACCGTCGTTCGGACGTTCACTGCCACTGACGAATGCGGAAACAGCAGTGTGGCAATGCAGACCATCACCATTCAAGACACCACTGCACCAGTGATTGCTGGTGACACGGAAGTCATGATTGCGTGTGAAGACTACGACGCTGCTGTGGCCCACGCTTCTGCGACGGACAACTGCGGTGAAGTGACGCTGACATGGACGGATTCTGAGGTGAGCGGCGGATGTGTGTTGCCAATCGGCCAGTACGTGCGTTTGTACACGGCGATGGATGAGTGCGGCAACAGCAGCACGTTCGAGCAGATTTTGACCTTGACGGACAACATCGCACCAACGTTCGATTCTGTGCCTGCAGACTACACCATCGAGTGTGACCAAGACATCACCTACGACGATGCCACTGCTTCAGACAACTGCTCTGGTGCCGAGGTGACTGTCGAACAGGAGATTGTGGAAGGTGCTTGCCCACAGAGCTACCAGATTGTGCGCACATTCACTGCGACGGACAACTGCGACAACAGCACGACTGCGACGCAGACCATCACGGTTCAGGACACCACTGCTCCTGAGTTGATGATCCCTGCGGATTACACTGTGGAGTGCAGCGACGACATCACTTACGATGAAGCTTCAGCCACAGACAACTGCGGCATGGTGGAAATCGGTGAGGTCCAGGAAATCATCGCAGGCAACTGCGCTGGCAACTACACCATCACGCGTGCCTTCACAGCCACGGATGAGTGCGGCAACATGACGTCTGCCACACAAACCATCACTGTCCAAGACACGACTGCACCTGAGTTTACTTCAGTGCCAGCCGACTACACGGTGGAATGCAGCGACGACATGCCAATGGATGACGCCATGGCGTCAGACAACTGCGGCGAGGTGACCATCACCGTGGAAGCTGTGACAACTGCTGGTGACTGCACGGGCAACTACACCATCACGCGTACGTTCACTGCAACGGACGACTGCGGCAACAGCAGCATGGCAACCCAGACCATCACGGTTCAGGACACCACTGCTCCTGAGTTGACCATTCCTGCGGATTACACTGCCGAGTGTGACGAAGAGCTCGTCTTTGACGACGCTTCAGCCACAGACAACTGCGGCACTGTGGAAATCACATTGGAAGAAGTCACTGTGGAAACCGAGTGTGCTCAAGAGTACAGCATCGAGCGTACGTTCACTGCAACTGACGACTGCGGCAACAGCAGCAGCGCGACCCAGATCATCACGGTTCAGGACACCACTGCACCCATGATCACCGACGCCGGTGGTTTGATGAATGGCGAAGTGGTTGAAGTGTGCTGTGAATCTCTCGAGGGTGGTGTGACCATCCCTGCAGCGATCACCTTGAGCATCATGGACAACTGTGATGAAGATGCGTCTGTCGCTTACAGCGAGGAGTGCATCGGTGGCAACTGCCCGACAGAAACTGTGGAGAGCTGGTGCGACGTGTTGAACCCTGCGGTCATGCCTGACGGCCAGACTTGCGACAACTACGACGTCCACAGCTTGCGCTTGTTCAACTTCGCAGGTTCTGAGTTCTACACCACGGTGGAAGGCCGCGTGGCCAACCACTACGACGGAACGAAGACGTACACTGTGACTGTGGTGTCTGCAGACGATGCGAACGCCGGTTGGGACATCGAATTGAGCTACGGCCAGTTCATGACTTGGCAGGAATGGATCGATCAGCCAGGTGCTCAGAGCTACAAGTCTGACTGCGGTTTGGGTGACCACACCACGTGGATGTACACCACGCTCGAAAGCGGTTCTGCTGAGGGCTGGGGCAACTACGCTGGTTCAAGCTTGACGTTCTCTCACCAGCCTGCTTCTGGTTACTTCGGTTTCCAGCTCGGCGAAGGAGCGAACAACAAGAACGGCAACTACGGCTTCAGCCAGTGGATGTACTACACTGGTACGTTCATGGGCGACGCGGTCAGCGGTTCGGGTGACATTTTTGGTGACCTCGATTGCTGCTTGCCATACGACCTCGAGCGCAGCTACGTGGCTTCGGATTGCGCAGGCAACGAAACCATGTTTGACTACACCGTTCGCTTGACCGGTGAAGACTGTGCGGAAGGCAACGATGGCGACATCAGCGACGAACAAGAAGACGCAGTGTTGACTGAAGGCAAGAACCCAATCAAGGTGTTGAGCTTGCAGCCTAACCCAACTTCTGACATGTCTACGTTGGTGTTGAGCACCGACGAGGACATGATCAAGGTTCGCGTCACTGTGACCACCATGAGTGGTGCAGAAGTCATGACCGTCTTCAACGGCAACTTGGTGAACTCATGGCCCACGAACGTGGAGATTCCAGTCAACAACTTGGAGTCTGGCATGTACCAGGTCCGTGTCCAGTTCAAGCAATACGTGACTACGAAGAAGTTGTTGGTGACGAACTAAGTCACATCACAACACTGACTGCGGAAAGCCGCCCTTCGGGGCGGCTTTCTTTTTGTTTGAACTCTTGGGATGTTGGGATGCGAAGACGGCTTAGTTTGTATAATAATGTATATGACGTGTAATTATTTGGACATAACACGAAATATTATGTTGTTTTGTAGTCCTGCTCGAACGCGAGCGGACCTTGAATGAAATCTTAATCAATCATTTGATGAAACAACTGTTATCCCTCGCCTTGGGTGCGGCTCTGTGGGCCGTTGCCATGCCGTCGCCTGTGGCGGCCTCATCTGGCATCGAAGATCCTTGCTCCGACGATTGTCCATTGGTTTGGACCCAAACCTTGTCAGATTCCTCTGTGGAGTGCATTGAAGACGTGCCGACCACTTGCGATGAATATTTGGCATATGCAGAGGCTCAAGGCCTGGCGGCAGTCAATGCTTGCACGAGTCAAGAGGTGCCGCTTTCTGTTTGCTTCCCGCTTGCTTCAGGCAGCGAAGCCGTAGACATTCGAATTTGTGAAGCCACGACCGCCAAGCGGGACGCTTCCCTGGAAGAGGGGGAGTACGACGCGAACGATGGGGCGATTCGCCTTTACGGCTTGAGTGCGATGGGAATGGCCGATTCCGATTACTTCGTGGAGGATCCTTCCAACCCTTTGTCTTTTGAGTATGCTGCAGACAGCCGCAGCGCGCGATTGACGGGTACGGTGCATTGTGTGTTGAATCCCAACCAGATCTTTCACGTGGACGCGCGCTTTGTCAACGAGGAAAATGCCGCGGATTGGTTGGCGGAAAACCCCAACCATGCGTTGTTGATTGCCGACGATCCGTCGCAAGGTGGGTTCCAAACGTGCGACGTGGACACGTCGTCCATTTCCGTGTTCGACATGCAGGTGCTGAGCCGATTGACCGGTGCAGGAGACTACGAGGGCACGTTGTTTTTGGACCATATGCCCGTGTCCTATTCCAAGCGCTTTCAGTTGGGCCTCGGTGCCAACAACCACAACTGCAATCAAGGCTTTGGAGGTTGGTTCCGCTGGGATGGTGAATTGAATGGGGAGGAAGTGTCTGGATTGAGCGGAGACATTGTGGTGGACTTGGCATGCACAGAGAATGATGCGCAGTGCGACGAATACGCGGAGTTCATTTTTGAGGCGATCGACGAGTGCGGACGTATTCTGTCTCAAATGGTGACGGTGGAGCGTGAGGATGTGACGGCGCCGACCATTTTGGACGGCCCTGCGGATATAATCGTGGAGTGCGACAATGTTCCGGCCATGGAGGGTCCGGAGTCGATTTTTGCGACGGACAACTGCGCGGGGGATTTGGACATTTCTGAAGGCGTTGAAATCCGTTACGACGGAGACTGCCCTCAGAGCTACGTGCTTGACCGTCGTTGGACGGTGACCGATGCATGTGGAAACAGCAGCGTGCATGTGCAACTGGTGACGGTGCAGGACACCATGGCGCCAGCCCTGACAATCCCGGCAGATTACACTGCGGAGTGCAGCGATGAGCTTGTGTTCGCAGAGGCTTCTGCGGTTGACAACTGTGGGGCGGTCGATCTCCAAGAGGAGGAGAATGTGATGGAGGGAGACTGTGCAGGCAACTACACCATCACCCGCACATTCACGGCGACAGATGAGTGTGGCAACAGCGCGACGGCAACGCAAACCATCACTGTGCAAGACACGACCGCGCCAATCTTGACGATTCCGGCTGATTACACTGTGGAGTGCAGCGACGACATCATTTACCAGGATGCTTCAGCCACAGACAACTGCGGCATGGTGGAAATCGCTGAGGTGCAGGAAATCATCGCAGGCGACTGTGCTGGCAACTACACCATCTCGCGTGCCTTCACGGCCACGGATGAGTGCGGCAACATGACCTCTGCCACGCAAACCATCACTGTGCAAGACACGACGGCGCCAGAATTCACCTTTGTGCCTGTCGACTACACCGTGGAATGCAGTGACGACATGCCCATGGAGGAGGCCACGGCCACTGACAACTGTGGTCCAGTATCCATGGAAGTGGGGGTGGTCACCACGCCGGGAGCGTGTGCCGGTGAATACACCATCACCCGGACCTTCACCGCATCGGACGATTGTGGAAACAGTGCTTCTGCAACGCAAACAATCACGGTGCAGGACACGACGGCACCTGAACTTTCAATCCCGGAGGACTACACGGCTGAATGCAGTGATGAACTCGAATTGGCAGACGCCACGGCCACCGACAACTGTGGTGAGGTGGACATCACCTTGAATGAAGCCACCAGCCCCGGGGCGTGTGCGCAGGCTTACACCTTGGTTCGAACGTTTACCGCCACAGATGAGTGCGGCAACTTCACGACGGCAAGCCAAACCATCACGGTTGTCGACACCACGGCGCCTGAATTCAACGAGGCGTTGCCGTTGGACGCGACCGTAGAATGCGATGCCGTTCCCGCACCAGAGGTGTTGACTGCATCGGACAACTGTCAAATCGTGTCTGTGTCGTTCAGCGAATCCCGCGAAGATGGCAATTGCGATGCGAACTACACCTTGACGCGCACGTGGAGTGTGTCGGACGATTGTGGCAATGCGACGTCTCACACGCAAATTGTGAATGTTCAAGACACCACGGCGCCTGAGTTCAACGAGGCTTTGCCTTTGGATGCCGTGGTGGACTGCGATTCAGTCCAAACGCCCGTGGTGTTGACCGCGATGGACAACTGCCAAGACGTGTCGGTGTTGTTTGCTGAATCCCGTGAAGACGGCGATTGCGACGCGAACTACACCTTGACGCGCACCTGGACGGTGGCCGACGATTGCGGCAATGCTTCAATGCACACCCAAATTGTGACTGTGCAGGACGTCGCTGCTCCTGAATTCACATCGATTCCTGCGTCCTACAGTTTGGAATGCACCGATGAGGTGACCTACGAAAGTGCAGAGGCCATGGACAACTGCTCTGAGTTCACCATGGATTTGGCCATCGACACGGTGTTCAGCGATTGCGACAACGTGTACGACATTGTTCGGACGTGGACGGCCACAGATGAATGCGGCAACGCGTCGGAAGCAAGCCAGACCATTTCCATTGTCGACACCACCGCGCCACAATTGTTGAGCACCTGCGGTTTGATGAACAATGAAATCATCGAAGTATGCTGTGAAGCGCTCAACGGAGCGGTGACGGTTCCTGCCGCTTGCGACATCCTCGTCCAAGACAATTGTGGACAGGAGGCCACCGCCGAGCTTGTGGAGACGTACAACGGCGAATTTGCACCGACGGAAGATGTGGATCGCTGGTGTGTGATTTCGCAGCCCATGGCCATGTCGTCTGGAGAAACGTGTGACGGGTACGATCCTCGTGGCGTGCACCTGTTCAACTTCCCACGCGGGGAATTCTACAACACCCTCAATGGCACGGTGGCCCACCATGTGGACGGCACCATGACGTACACGATGGAAGTGGCCTCTGCCTACAACCCCGAGGGTGGATACACGATCGTTGCCGAATTCACCGCCCCCATGAGTTGGGATGAGTGGATGGCTCAGCCAGGTGCGCACAGCTACAAGTCCGATTGCGGTTTGGGCGACCACACCACCTGGGAATACGCCATGATGACCTCTGGAGAAGCCACGGGTTGGGGTCTCTACGAGGGCGACAGCTTTGCGATGATGCATCAACCTGCCAGCGGCTACTTTGGATTCCAAATGGGTGAGGGCGCCAACAACAAGAACGCCAACTACGGCTTCAGCGGTTGGTTCTACCTCTCAGGGGTGGTCGATGGCCAGCCCATCAACGCCTCCGGCGACCTCTTTGGAGACCTCGATTGCTGCCAACCTTGGACGCTGGAGCGCGCTTACACGGTGACGGATTGTGCGGGCAACGCGTCAACGTTTGCCTACGAAGTCCATGCCACGGGCATGGACTGTGACGCAGAGGAGGTAGGTGGCATCTCGGAAGGTGAGGACACTCCTTTGGTCTCTCCAAAGGACCTCATCCAGGTGCTGAACCTTCAACCGAACCCGTCGAATGCCTTGACGAACCTTCAGCTCCTTTCGGAAGAGGTCACCACCAAGGTGACGGTGAGGTTGATGGATGCGTCAGGTCAAGAAGTGATGTTCATTCATGAGGGCACGATTTGGGCGGGTCTTCCCCAAAATGTCGTCATCGACGTGTCCGGATTGGAAGGAGGCATGTACCACCTTCAAATCACGGCAAAGAATTTTGCAACAGTCAAGAAGCTCTTGGTTGTTCACTGATGGAAACCACTGTGGAGAAGCGGGGCTCGCCCCGTGGATCTGATTGAAAAGGAGGAGGGCACCCTGGGAAGGGTGCCCTCGTTTTTTTTACGCGACTCGGATCAGTTTTTGCGCTCCCGAACCTTCTTGTACAGGCGGACGGCGAACGTCAGGGCGATGGCCACGCCAAGAATGCCGGCGACGCCGCCCAGCCACGACAGGGTGTCCTTGTACACCACGAGGAAGACCGCGGCAATGAGGATGACGGTGGGCACTTCATTGAGGAGTCGGTACGTGGTGGACGACCATGGGGCGTCTTCGTGGCGCAAAGTGGCCCAAATGCGGTGTCCTGTCGCTTGGTACATGAGGAGCAGCGCCACAAATCCCAGCTTGACGTGAAGCCAGGGCTGCGCGAGGTAGCCTGGGATGTGGTAAATCATGCCGACACCGAAGGTGATGGCGAGGATCGAGGATGGCCACGTGATGGCAAACCAGAGCCGACGTTCCATGATGCGGAACTGGGCGATGAGGGCGTCGCGGACGGGGCCGGGTGTTCGGTCTTGCGCCTCGCGGTGGTAGACAAACAACCGGAACATGTAGAAGAGGCCCGCGAACCAAGTCACGACGAAGATGATGTGCAGGGCCTTGAGGAGGGTGTACGACATTTGCAGTGCGTTGCGATGCATGAAGCATCTGCAGGACAAACATCGCCCACATGACTCAAGTTCGCCATCCCCAAGACACGTTCAGTTCCACGGTACGCATCGTGTTGCCCAACGACACAAACACGCTCGGCAATTTGATGGGTGGAAATTTGCTGCACTGGATGGACATTGCGGCGGCCGTGAGCGCCAACCGCCATTGCCGGCGTGTGGTGGTGACGGCTGCTGTGAACAACGTGTCGTTTGACCGGCCGATCAAGCTTGGCGACGTCGTGATCATCGAGTCTCAGGTCACCCGCGCGTTCAATTCGTCGATGGAAGTGTACCTCGAGGTGTTCGTCGAAAATGCGACCACTGGCGAGCGCAGTCGCTGCAACGAAGCGTACTACACGTTTGTGGCCGTGGACCAATTGGGCGGGCCGATCGCGGTTCCCGCCATTGAACCCCAAACCGACGCAGAGCGCGCCCGCTTTGATGGCGCCTTGCGTCGACGTCAGCTGCGGTTGATTTTGGCCGGGAAGTTGAAGCCGGAGGACGCGACCGAGTTGAAAGCGCTTTTCGACTGACGCACCTTCGTCACGCGAGCATGCGCTCGAGCCATGACGTGATTTTGGCCGGGTCGACCTGCTGGCTGCACCGGTCGGGGTGAAAAGGGTCTTCCGAACGGGTGTGTCTGCAGATGGCGCCGTGCTTGGAACAAGGCTTGTGCGGTGCTGCGACATCGGGAATCACGTCGATGCTGTCAGGGTGTGGGCGCCATCCGGCAAGGCCGAGGGAAGGATGGGTGCATCCCCACACGGCCGCGGTTGGGCGGCCTGTTGCCGCCGCCAAGTGCATGGTCACGGTGTCGCCGGTCACCACAGCGCGCGCGTGGGAAATGGCGTGGGTGGTTTTGGCCAAATCCCAATCTCCCGCCACCGCTCGGGCGTGCGGATGCTGGGCCGCGAGTTGTTCCGCCCGGGCGCGCTCGGCTTCTCCGCCCACCAGGACCACACAGACATGTTGCGAGGCATGCAATGCGGCTTCGACCACGGCGTTGGAAAGGTGTTTGCCGGGATGAGAAGATCCCAAGCCGATCACAAGGTCTGCAGGCGGCATGTCTTCCATGGCCTCACTGTGCCGCAGTGCGCCCCAAGCTTCAGGTCCCCACGATTCGGGCCGAGGCGGGGTGATTCCAAAGGGGCGAAGCACCTCCAAGCAACGGTCGACAAAAGACGACACGGGGACGCTCCTCCATCCCCGAATCAAGCACCAGCGGTTCCATACCTGTTTGTCGACGGAAAAGGGGAGGACGTCCAAACTGCGGGCCAACGACCGGGACCGCACCGTGCCGTGCAGGTCCAGCAGGTAGTCGAATTCCCGTTCGCGAAGCGCGTCGAGCACTTCCCCAGTTCCTCGTTCCACGGTGTGCACCACATCGATTCCGGAAAGCAATTCAGCGGCTTGCCGGCACCGGGCCATGCACACGAGGTCCACCACGGCCTCCTCGCCGTACGTCGCCCGCAACGCAGTCACCACGGGCTGCATCATCACGATGTCGCCGAGGGCACTGAATCGGGCAATGAGAATCCGCGGCGCACGCGGGGCGGGGTTGAGGTGAGTGGCCACGTTTCAAAGGTAGCCCTCCACCTATCTTCGCAGCGTCATGTTTTTGGTCGACACCCACACCCATTTGTACCAGCCCGCGTTTGACGGCGACCGCGATGAAGCCATGGCGCGATGTGCCGAAGCAGGGGTGGATTTGCTGTTGCTGCCCAACATCGACGTGGAAAGCATCCCGCGCGTTCAGGACATGATGATCCGATGGCCCAATCGCTGCCGGGGTATGATGGGCCTGCACCCTTGCCATGTGCAAGAGGGGTGGGAGGCCGAGCTCCAGACCATCGAGGCGGCGTTGAATGCCCCCATGTCGGGTTCGCCTTGGGTGGCGGTGGGTGAAATCGGCTTGGACTTGCACTGGGACACCTCCACGTTGGACATCCAGCGCGAGGCGCTTCGGATTCAATTGGATTGGGCCAAACAGCGTCGCCTTCCCGTCGTCATCCACGTGCGGAAGGCGTTTGACGAGCTGTTTGAAGTGCTCGACGCCGAGATGGACGACCGATTGACGGGTGTGGTGCATTGTTTCACAGGCGGGCTCGACGAGGCCAACCACGCCCTCTCGTATCCCGGCTGGATGCTGGGCATCGGCGGGGTGTCCACCTACAAGAATGGCGGACTGGACAAGGTGCTTCCGCACGTGCCTCTGGAGCGCATCGTGTTGGAGACCGACAGTCCCTATCTCTCGCCTGTGCCTCACCGGGGCAAGCGAAACGAATCGAGCTACACCGCCCTCGTGGCGCAGCGTGTTGCGGAACTGACCGGCGTGACAGTGGAAGAGGTGGCGCGCGTGACGACCGAAAATGCGGTGAGGTTGTTTCAATTGGCCGTCCCCAAGACATGACACAGCCGCACGACATGAAGTCCATCCTCGTCATCTACACTGGCGGCACGGTGGGCATGGTGAGGGACAAAGTCAGTGGGGCTCTGGTGCCCCTGGACTTCAGCCAAGTGTCCAAGCACGTTCCTGAATTGGACCACGCGGGCATTCGCGTGGAAGCGGTGTCGTTTGACACGCCCATCGACAGCAGCGACGTGGCGCCAAGGCATTGGCGAAGCATCGCGTCGACGGTCATGGAATGCATGGACCGCTTTGACGGCTTTGTGGTGCTTCACGGCACGGACACCATGGCATACACTGCCTCGGCTCTGAGCTTCATGCTCGAGGGGTTGCGGAAGCCCGTCATCTTGACCGGGTCCCAATTGCCGATTGGCATCCCGCGCACGGATGGGCGGGAAAACCTGCTCAGTGCATTGATTCTCGCTGCGGACATGACCGATGGCGAGCCGACCGTCCAGGAAGTGGCCGTCTACTTTGGCAACCACCTGTTTCGCGGAAACCGAACTCACAAGGAAAGTGCCCAAAGTTTGCAGGCGCTCATCAGCCCCAACCACCCGCCGCTGGTGGAGGCAGGGGTGGAGTTTCAATTCCACCGGTCGTCGCTTTGGCGTCCGGATCCTTTGATTGCAAAGCCCCGCATGCACTCGGGCATGCGCACCGAAGTGGCATGGGTCCCCCTGTTTCCGGGCATGCCCATGGAGGGCTTGCGTCGGACGCTGGAATGGGAAGATTTGAGGGGTGTGGTGCTCGCGACGTTTGGCAGCGGCAACGCCCCCACTTCCCAAGTCCTGCGCGACTTGC
Organism: Flavobacteriales bacterium; assembly: GCA_002683345.1. Taxonomy (GTDB): domain Bacteria; phylum Bacteroidota; class Bacteroidia; order Flavobacteriales_D; family Sanyastnellaceae; genus UBA11663. Next base: position 1,967 of record NYSX01000065.1, on the reverse strand, counting down.
TGAGGGAGGCACGCGACCGGGGCGTGACGATGGTGAATGTGACGCAATGCGGCCACGGAGGGGTGCATCCGGAGTTGTACGCCACAAGCCACATGCTCGCAGGGTGCGGGGTCATCCCCGGCCGAGACATGACCACGGAGGCTGCGTTGACCAAGCTCATGCACGTCTTGGCCCAAACCGACGATCCCGAGCGCATCCGAGAGTTGATGACCTCCAATCTCCGGGGAGAACTCACTCCGCATCGGTCTGTGCCAACGCAGGGTCACGGCCCTGCAGGAGCGGCCGGTTTGGAGGGGGCGTGAGGCCCTTGAGTCGGAAAGGGACCTTCTTTTTTGCCTCTCTCTGCGACATCGGCACATTTCTTTTGCGGGAGTCGTGGATTCTTGGGTAATTTGCGGCGCCCAAGTGCGGGCGGTTCATGGCATGGCTTTTGGACTGACGCATGAAGGTTCACATTCCCAACGGGGAATGGAGAGGTGGCCGAGCGGCTTAAGGCGCACGCCTGGAAAGCGTGTTGGGGGCAACCCCTCCAGGGTTCGAATCCCTGTCTCTCCGCAACAATTATTCATTATTCAACTTCAATTCGTCATGAAGAATTTGTTCGCCCTCCTCGCTATTGCAGGGCTCGTGATGTTCGCAGCGCCACAAGCTGCGATGGCACAAGAAGACGCAGCCACTGAGATGGTTGTGGACACCATGTCTGCGGAAACCGACTCCGCTGCCGTTGATTCTGCTGCTGCACCCGTTGCAGTGGAAGAGCCTGTTGCGGCTGAGCCCGTGGAAACACGAGAAGTGTTGAGCTTCCACCAAACCGTGAAGAAGTACTTCATCGAAGGTGGTGCCACGTTCATGGCGTTCGTGTTGATTTGTTTGATCCTCGGCCTTGCGTTGAGCATCGAACGCATCATTTACCTCAACATGGCCACCACCAACACCGGCAAGTTGCTCGAAGGCATCGAAGGTGCGCTCGGCAAGGGTGTGGATGCGGCCAAAGAAGTGTGCCGCGACACCCGCGGTCCTGTGGCGTCCATCTTCTACCAAGGCCTCGACCGCAGCTCTGGCAGCTACGAAGAAGTGGCCAAGGCCATTGAGGACTACGGCAGCGTGGAGATGTCCAAGCTCGAGCGCGGTTTGAGCTGGATCAGCTTGTTCATCGCCTTGGCGCCAATGTTGGGCTTCATGGGTACGGTGATCGGGATGATCTCGGCCTTTGACAAGATTGCAGAGGCCAACACCATCAACGCGTCCATCGTGGCAGGGGGCATTAAGGTGGCATTGATCACGACCGTGTCTGGTTTGATCGTGGCCATCATCCTCCAAATCTTCTACAACTACATCCTGTCCAAGATCGACAGCATCGTGCTCGACATGGAAGAGGCCAGCATGGACCTCGTGGACTTGTTGTACAAGCGCAACCTCGAAGGAAAATAATCTGCACCATGGGAGACAAGACCATCAAAACGGTCCTGTCCGCTGTGCGGATGTTGGTCATCGTTGCAGGGGCCTTGCTCTGCATCATGATCACTTCCAAGAGTGGAGCAGACGAGACCTTCGTGGAGGGTCAGGAACGCTACGGCGCGCTCCTCGACAACCTCTTCTACATCATTTACGCGGTGGGCATCGCTTGCGGTGCAGCAGCTGTGTTGTTTGGATTGTACTTCTTTGCCACCAACCTGAAGGCCAAAATGGGCACGCTCATCGGCATCGCCGGTTTTGTGGTTTTGGGATTGGTGAGCTTCTATGCCTTGGCTGATTCCACGGTCCTCCGTGCGTACGAAGCCAGTGGCATCACCGTGACGGAAGGCGAGAGCTTGTTCGCAGGCGGCGGCATGTACTTTGTGTACTTGCTCGGCCTCGTGGCCCTCGGCTCGATTGTGGTGGCTGAAGTCAACAAAGCAATCAAGTAAGGGCCATGGCACGCCGCGAATTGCAAGAAATCAATGCAGGCTCGATGGCGGACATCGCGT
>NYSX01000064.1 GCA_002683345.1 Flavobacteriales bacterium | reverse complement strand
TCCGAACAGAGAAGTTAAGCTCACCAGCGCAGATGGTACTGCTACGGCGGGAGAGTATGTCGACGCCATCCTTGGGGCCCTTCGGGGCCCCTTTTTTTTTGCCCTGAATTTTGCGAATTTCGCGCGACCATGAACAATCTCGTTGCCATCGTCGGACGGCCCAATGTGGGCAAGTCCACCCTTTTTAATCGGTTGACCGAGACGCGAGAAGCGATCACGGATGACACGAGTGGCACCACGCGCGATCGGAAATACGGGACGGTGGTTTGGACCAACCATCAATTCAATGTGATTGACACCGGGGGGTGGATCACGAAAAGTGACGACAGCTTTGAGGCGGCCATCCGTGGCCAGGTGGAGATCAGCTTGGAAGAAGCGGATTTGATTCTTTTTATGGTGGAGATTGAGGTGGGCATCACCGACCTGGACCAGGACATTGCCAACCTGCTGCGCAGGACGGGCAAGCCGGTCATGCTGGTGTGCAACAAGGTGGACACGTCGGCCCACGATGTGGGGGCGGAAGAGTTTTACCGTTTGGGTTTGGCCGATGAGATTTATCGGATCAGCGCCAACAATGGATACGGCACAGGTGAATTGCTCGATGCCGTGGTGGAGGCGTTGCCGCCGATGCCGGAGCAAGAAGAGTTGGGGTTGCCGAAGTTGGCGGTGGTGGGAAAGCCAAATGTGGGCAAGAGTACGTTCATCAACACCATCCTCGGAGAGGAACGAAACATTGTCACAGACATTGCGGGTACGACGCGAGACAGCGTGCACACGCGCTACCAGATGTTTGGGTTTGACTTTGAGATTGTGGACACGGCTGGGCTTCGGAAGAAGAAGCAAGTCACGGATCACCTCGAATTCTACAGCACGGTTCGTACGATCAAAGCCATTGATGAAAGTGACGTGTGCTTGTTGATGCTCGATGGAAGCGATCCCATGGGGCGTCAAGACCTCAACATCTTCTGGCAAATTGTGGAGAGCTACCGCGGCGTGGTGGTGGTGGTGAACAAGTGGGATTTGGTGGAGAAAGAGACCAACACCATGCGGGACATGGAAGAGATGATTCGGGAGCGCACGTCGCCCTTCACGGACATCCCCATCGTGTTCACGTCGAATGTGAAGAAGCAACGGGTGTTGCAGGCCTTGGAGACGGCGTTGGAAGTGAGGCAAGCGCGGGCATCCAAGGTGCCGACGAGCGAGTTGAACGACCTGCTGTTGCCCATCATCGATCACTATCCTCCGCCGGCCTGGAAGGGGAAGTACGTCAAGATCAAGTACGTCACGCAGATCCCCTCGCAAACGCCAACGTTCGCGTTCTTCTGCAACTTGCCCCAGTACATTCGGGACCCCTACAAGCGCTTCTTGGAGAACCAGCTCCGCGAGCATTACGATTTTCAGGGGGTGCCCATTCGTTTGTTCTTCCGGAAGAAATAACTTTTTCCTACAGATGGAGTAGGGGAAGCGCGAACGTTTACATTTGAGAGAATACCTGAACCGAGCAAGATGAGTTACTTCTTCACTTCTGAATCCGTATCCGAAGGCCATCCAGACAAGGTGGCTGACGCGATCAGCGATGCCTTGATTGACCATTTCTTGGCGTTTGACTCCAATTCCAAGGTGGCGTGTGAAACGCTTGTGACCACGGGACAGGTGGTGTTGGCGGGGGAGGTGAAGTCCGATTCGCCCTACCTCGACGTGCAAACCATCGCGCGTGAGACCATTGCGAACATTGGATACACGCGCAGCGAATACCAGTTTGATGCTGCGTCTTGCGGCGTGCTGAGCGCGATTCACGAACAAAGCGAAGACATCAACCAAGGTGTGGAACGTGCGAAGCCGGAAGAGCAAGGTGCGGGCGACCAGGGGATGATGTTTGGGTACGCGTGTCGCGAAACGGACAACTACATGCCGCTGGCGCTCGAGTTGTCGCATCGCTTGTTGCGAGAGCTTGCGGCCATTCGCAAGGCGGGGCAAGAAATGACGTACCTGCGTCCAGACTCGAAGAGCCAAGTGACGATTGAGTACGAAAACGACGGAACGCCCAAGCGCATTGAAGCCATCGTGCTCAGCACGCAGCACGACGACTTTGGCCCCAATGACGAGGCGATGCTCTCCAAGATCAAAGACGACGTCGCCACCATCCTCATTCCTCGCGTCAAAGCGAGCATGAGCGAGCGCGTGCAGGGACTGTTCAAAGGAGATCACAAGTTGCACGTGAACCCCACAGGGAAGTTTGTCATTGGCGGTCCCCACGGGGACACCGGATTGACGGGGCGCAAAATCATCGTCGACACCTACGGCGGAAAGGGCGCACACGGTGGCGGTGCTTTCAGCGGGAAGGACCCCTCGAAAGTGGACCGTTCAGCGGCGTATGCCACGCGTCACGTGGCCAAGAACCTCGTGGCGGCCGGCGTGTGCGACGAGGTGCTGGTCCAAGTGGCCTATGCCATTGGCGTGGCCGACCCTGTGGGTTTGTATGTGAACACCTACGGGACGAGCAAGGTGGAGGTGGAAGATGGGGTGATTGCCGAGCGCATTGCAGGCATTTTCCCGATGCAGCCGTACCACATTGAACAGCGCTTCAAGTTGCGCACACCCATTTACACGGAAACGGCGGCTTACGGCCACATGGGGCGTCCTTCGGAGGTGGTGACCAAGCGGTTCGCGACCCACAAGGGAGGTGCAGCGAAGGAAATCACGGTGGAGCTTTTCCCTTGGGAGAAGCTGGACAAGGTGGAGGAAGTCAAGCAGGCGTTTGGCCTCTGAGCTGGCTTTCGCGGCGTCTTCAGAAAACGAAATCGTACCCTTTGAGCTTCATCAGGCTGTAGGCTTCTGCATTGAAGCTGAAGAGCAGACTGCCTTTGTGCTGGCCGTATCCTGAGCCGTCTGATTTTTTCTCGAGGTCAATGAGGAGCTTGGACTTGAAGAGCTTCTTGCGGAAGTTTCGCTTGTCAAAACTCTTGCGCATCGCCTTTTCGTAGAGGTTTTGGAGTTGCCCGAGGGTGAACTCTTTGGGCAGCAGATCAAACCCCACTGGACGACGACGCACACGACGCTTCAAGCGCTCTCTGGCGTAATCGGCAATGTCGTTGTGGTCGAATGCGAGGTCGGGGATTTCGGACACCGACACCCAATGCATGCCGTGCTGCTCCCACTTTTCCGTTTTGAAGTCGTCGGTGTGCACGAGCGCGTAGTGTGCGATGTTGACCACACGGCCCCCAGGATGCCGAAAGACTTGGCCAAACGCGCGGAGCTGCTCGACCGTGCTGGGGTTGTCGTAACCAAACAGGTCACTGAACATCTTCTTGGCAGAAAGCAGCAATTCTTCGCCGGCTTTGAGGTAGCGACTTGGCAGGAAGAGGGCCCCCTCGAAAGGTGGCCGCGTGCTTCGGGCCAACAAAATTTTCAAGTCCACGCCGTCAAAGCCGAACACGACCAAGCTTGTGGACAGGGCCACGCTGAAGTCGGGTTCTTCCTGCGGAAATTGTAGCATTTCTCCCATGGGGCAAAAGTAGATGCGCCTTTTGAGGTGGGCAACGATTCAGGTTACGGGAGTGTGAAAAACAGCGGTGAAAACATGTGAACAACCGACGCGAGCCGCGACGTACCTTGCACGTCCCATGTACGATTCTGCCTCCTCTCCCAATTCGCCCTCACCCAACCGCCCTCGCGACCTCATGCGCACGGCGAATGCCTTGGTCCCAGGGGCCAAAGTGCAGCCCCAGGCCAAAGAGCTGGAGGAGGTGGTTTTGGGGGCCATGATGATGGAGAAAGCGGCAGTGAATGCCGTGATCGATGTGCTTCAGCCGGAGAGCTTTTACGTGGAGGCGCACGGCGAGGTCTTCCGCGCCATTCAGGCTTTGTTCAACAAGTCGGAGCCCATTGACCTGTTGACGGTCACCGAGCAGCTCCGCATGGAGGGCAAACTCGACATGCTCGGGGGCAGCCACCGCGTGGCCGAATTGACGACGCGGGTGGCGAGCAGTGCCAACGTGGAATTCCACGCGCGGATCATCGCCCAGAAGCACATTCAACGCGAATTGATTCGGGTCTCCAACACCATCATCGAGAAGGCGTATGACGAAACGTCGGACGTCTTTGATTTGCTCGACGAGGCTGAGAGCAAATTGTTCGAGGTGGCCGAAGGCAACATTCGCAAGAGCTACGAAAGCATGGGGGCGGTGATGAAGCAGGCCCTCGAGGACATCGAGGCCGCGCGCAACAACGAGGATGGCGTAAGCGGTGTGCCTTCAGGCTTCAACGATTTGGACAAAATTACCGGGGGCTGGCAACGGTCGGACATGATTGTGCTCGCGGCACGTCCAGGGATGGGAAAGACGGCCTTTGTGTTGTCCATGGCGCGCAACATGGCCGTGGATCACCAGATTCCCGTGGCCATTTTCAGCCTTGAAATGAGTGCCGTTCAGCTCGTGCAACGTCTCATTTCGTCCGAGACCGAGATCAACAGCGACAAGTTCCGGAAAGGAAACCTGGAAGAGCACGAGTACCAACAGTTGTACTCGCGGGTGGGGAAGTTGAGCGATGCCCCACTGTTCATTGACGACACGCCGGGCCTCAACATTTTTGAGTTGCGTGCCAAGTGCCGACGGTTGAAGGCGCAACACGGGATTGACCTCGTGGTGATTGACTACCTCCAATTGATGAGCGCGGGCTCGGACAAGGGCAACCGCGAACAAGAAATTTCGAGCATCAGCCGCTCCATCAAGTCCATCGCCAAGGAATTGGATGTGCCCATCATTGCCCTGTCGCAATTGAGCCGGAATGTGGAAACGCGCGGCGGTGACAAGCGTCCTTTGCTGTCGGATCTCCGTGAATCAGGTGCCATCGAGCAGGACGCCGACATCGTGGCTTTCATTTACCGCGCCGAGTACTACGGCATCACGGAACACCCCGATGGCATCGACACGGCCGGGCTGGGGGAATTGATCTTGGCCAAGCACCGTCACGGGGCGTTGGACACCATCAAAATGAAGTTTGTCCAGCGCTTGGCGAAGTTCACGAACTACGACACGTTTGCGGAGTCGGCGTTCGGAGGCGCCATGCAGCCCAATGCGGCATTCAGTGAACCCAAGACCATCACCGTGGGTTCCAAAATGAACGACGACAACGGAGACGGCGTCCCGTTCTGAGTTGGACATCTGAACGGCGTCCTCGCCCTATCTTGAACCGATGATGGAAACGCTTCGACGTGTGGGTTTGACCTTGGTGGGTTGTGTGCTGTTGCAATCGTTGTGGGCGGCACGCATTTTGGTGCCCATGGACGACAGCCAAACCAACCACTTGAAAGCCTATGGCGTGGCGTTTTGGGTGCTGGAAAATGGGGTGGAGGTGGAGTGGTTGCTGAACTACCGAGGTGGAAGCTTTTTGTTGCCCAACATTCCTGAGATCCAGAATGAGTGTGTCATCCGCGGGGTGTCGCATCAGGTGATTGCGGATGTGCAGGCAGGCCAAATCTTGCAAGAGATTGCAGACCCCGAAGTCAACATGGAGCGGGTCAAGCTGGAGGTCACGCCCAAAATCGCCGTGTACAGTCCCGAGGGCAAACAGCCGTGGGACGACGCGGTGACCTTGGTTTTGACTTACGCCGAGATCCCGTACGACGTGGTCTACGATACCGAGATTCTGACGGGAGAGTTGCCCCAATACGATTGGCTTCACCTCCACCACGAAGATTTCACGGGGCAGTACGGCAAATTTTACCGGGCCTATCGCAGCGCCGCGTGGTACCAGGAGGAAGTCGCCCGGCAGACCGGAACGGCTGAGATCATGGGGTTCCAAAAGGTCAGCGAGATGAAACGCACGGTGGCCACCAACATCCGAGATTTCGTCTTGGGGGGAGGGTTTTTGTTCACGATGTGCTCAGGCACGGACAGCTACGACATCGCCCTCGCAGCCCAAGGGGTGGACATCTGCGGTCCCATGTTTGACGGGGACCCTTCGGATGCCGCGGCGCAGTCGAAGTTGCAATTCGATGCGGGCTTGGCGTTCCAGGACTACCAGCTTGAAATGGACCCCATGGTCTACGAGTTTTCGGAAATCGATGGCACGAAGGACCATTCCGACATCAAGCCGATCAACGACTTTTTCACGCTGTTTGATTTCTCTGCCAAATGGGACATCGTTCCCACCATGTTGACGCAAAGCCATGAACGTGTCATCGCGGGATTTATGGGACAAACCACCTCCTTTCGCAAGTCATTCATTCGCCCCGATGTCACCATCATGGGGGACAACCGAAACTTGCCGACGGCCAAATACATCCACGGCACCTTGGGGCTTGGACAGTGGACCTACTACGGCGGCCACGATCCGGAGGATTACCGGCACCTTGTGAACGACCCGCCGACGGATTTGAACTTGCACCCCAACTCCCCGGGGTACAGGTTGATCCTCAACAACATCCTGTTTCCTGCGGCCAAGAAGAAGGACAGGAAGACCTGAAGACGAGAAGGGTGAAGGGTCAACCTTGAATGGTGGCGGTCAATGTGACCATCCGAAGGCCGCTTTCGTGAGGGACCGATTCAAATTCGATGGGGCCGGCCGTGCGTTTGGCCATGGAGATCAACCCCAAGCCGGCGTTTCCGAAACGCACGTCTTGCCCCCCTTGACAGAGGGCATCGATGTACGCCTTCCGGAGCTCAGAATGGGACAGGTTGTTCAGCTCGCCAATCCGTTCGGTCAATTGTGCGGCCGTGTCTTCCTCCATCAAGTTTCCGCAATGAAGCTGGTAACCAAGCGGGGTGTTTTCCAAGGTCAGGTAGAGGGTGATGTCGCCGCGGTCGTCGATGTGTCCGTGGTGAAGGACGTTTTGGATGGCTTCAATCAACACGAAGGTGGCCCGCTTCACCTCCTTCCTGGTTCTTGGGGAGTGATGCAGCGCGCGTTCTGCGAGCTGGACCAAATGGGCGATCATGTCGCCGTCCACAAGTCCGGTGTAGGAAAGAAGAACGCCCATGCCGGAGGAGGACGGCGATACCGGGACCGCAGAATCACGTCTCAAGCGCTCGCGAAGCGAGGGCAGCAAAGAGATGTGATTGTGACGTGTCATTGGCAGTGTAAAATCGACGAACGAGTGATAATGCTCGTTGAATAGAACACCGCAAGCTACAGGTTGGTTGCCCCGGGTCCAACTGAAAATCAAACATTTGATTCACACACATAATTTGAAAATTCAGGCTTGAGTGGGCCTCAAATGAACCCCCGCATGCAAGATTCAGGAACAAGCGGCAAGCCCTCTGGCGTACGGATCATTTGGTAGAACAACGGGTGCATGAAGTTCAAGGTCCGGGCGAATTGGCGGCCAGCGAAGTGACACTTCCAAACTTCCATGGCAATGCGCTTCGTGGTGTTCCATGCGTAGGGGCTGAATCCTTGGGGGCGTGCAAAGCGTTCCACCCAAAGACGGGCTTGTGCAGGGGAAGTGATGGAGCAAGGGGTGGCGACCAGGGCGGGGTTGAGTGGAAGAGACATTGTGCTTGGATTGAGGTTCAACGGATTTCCTGAACCAAAGGGAACCAAGCACTCCGCAATGGATTTACGGACCCCCAAAAAAAGAACGGTCAACCTTGATTTTGGCGGGCAATGGCCTTCTCAAGAGATTGAATCACAGCGTTTTTGATGTGACTGGGCTGCAAGATGGTGATTTCACTGGCATGGGCTTGCAGCCACTGGAGCAGTTCGAAGGTGGGCATGACGCGCAGGGAAACCACGTGGCGGTTGTGCGCCTCGACAATGGCCTGCGAATGATGCAGGGGTTGGGTTGTCAAGTATTTGGCGAGGACGGTGTCGCATTCGAAGCGGACCTCTTCGGGCTCCGCATCGCCAAGCACCGTGATCCCCAAGGCATGGGCGAAGTAGTCGCTTGCCTTGAACGAGGGCTCCACGTGAAAGCGGACGTCTTCCTGCACGTCGAGCGTCACGATTCGGTCGCACCCAAAGGTGCGGATGTGCTGCTTGTCGGCATCCCAACCCAAGAGGTACCAACGGTTTCGGTATTCCTTCAGCAGGTAGGGGTGGAGTGTGTAATGGGTCACTGCGTCAGAATCCGCGCGAAATTTGGTGTAGCCCAAGCGGATGCCGTGTCGTTCACGAATGGCCTGGAGCAAAGGCGCCAAATGCTCTGACCCGCTCGCGTGCGGGGTGCTTTCGAATTGGATGTACTTGTCCATGCCCTCAGTGTCGAGGTTGGGAGAGACCGCGAGACGGTCCGCGATTTTGCCGAGGGCTTGGTCAAACTGCTGGAAAATGGGCAAGTCCCGAAACTGAATGAGCGTGTTCGTGGCAAAACGAATCGCGTCGAGGTCGTCGTCGTTCAACTGAACGTCGTTGATGCTGTAGCCCTCTTCCGTGTAGTGGTAGCCTCGTTCGTCGCGGTGGTACTCAATGGGCGCGTAGTAGCCGAGGTCGGCTTCGTTGCGCATGGCCCAAAGGTCCTTCTCGACTGTTGAAATGCTGATGTGCTCGCCGTCGCTGCCGTACAGCGCCTCCTCACATGCTTGGCGCAGCTCTTCCTTGGTGGGAAAGGGCTTGCCTGGATTGGTCAAACACCGGTCAATGATCCGGTAGCGCAGGAGGGCGTATTTGTTCGCAGGCATGACTCAGGGCGTCGCGTGGGCTGTGGGTGGGGCGAATTGCTTCATCATCGACATGCCGCGCGGCACGTACTGGGGGTCATGCGTCCGGGGCAAACCCGTGCGGGGATACGGCTGGCCGGTGTTGTGCATGTGAAAGCAATCGCGGAACCGCCCCTGCCGCATGACGCTCCCGTAGGTTTGGTTGATCCAGTCGGCGCCGTGTTCCACGCCGTTGGGCCCGCGAATGTCACGGATGTTGACATCGAGCAGGATGCACTTGTATCCCATCAATTGAAACGGGCCCCACGACGTGGCGAGGTTTCTCAAGGCGTCGTCAGAGGCGTCGGCCAAATGGGCGGCCGTCACGTTTTCATAGTTGGTTCGCTTGCCATCCCGAACCTGCTTCAACCGATTGAATACGTGGGGTTCAAACCGGGCTCCCGCGGGCTTTTTGCCCGAGCATTCGAGCATGAGCAAGGCCATGAGGTAGCCGTAGTCCAAGTCGTATTTCTCCGCGGCCCTTTGCACCTCCTGGCTGTAAAAATTCTCGGCAGCGGCCTTGCCGGCGCGGTCTCCGGCGGCGTGCCACGGCGTGACGAAGTGCGCTTGGTAGTACTGCCATCCGACGAACAACCCGCCAAAAACCAGCAAGGCCGAGAGAAGGTGCTGGACGCGATTGCGGTCCAGCTTGGAGGTGCGGCGTTTGGATTTCTTCTTCTTGGCCATGTTACAGCAGTTCGTGGACCATCCGAATCAGGGGCAACAAGGCGAGGGCGGGCAACGCATCGACCAGGGGCCATTGCGGCAAGTTGTGGGCGCGCACTCCGAGCAGTTGGAAGCCGATGCCCAGCATCAAAATGCCTCCGAGCGCACTGAGTTCTTGAATCAATGCAGGGGACATGCCTTGCCCCATGAACCCAAACGCCAACGTCAGACCTCCTTGGAACACGAGGACCCCGACGGCCGACCACAGCACGCCACGCCCGAGGGTGGCCGCGAGGAAGGCGCTGGAGATGAGGTCCATGGTGCCTTTGATGAACAGGAGGTTGGGCTTGTGGAGGAGGCCGTCTTCCATGCAGCCCACAAGGGTCATCGAGCCCAGACAAAACAGGATCATGGCTTCCACAAAGCCGCGACCCGCCGTGGCGCCGTCCTTCGGTTGGGTGAGTCGAGAAAGGCGCACCTGAAGTTTCAGGCTGTGGCCAAGGAGGGTTCCGAAGACCAGCGCGAGGAAGAGGTCGATGGGTTGGGCCGTCTCGAGGGCCATCATGCTCCCGATGGCCAAGGTGAACAGGCCAAGCACCACGAACATCTTGTCCTTCAATTCCGACGACCATCGGGCACCCAGCGCAAGGCCGGCGGATGCGCCAACCGCCACGGCGAAGGTGTTGAAGAGTGTGCCGACCATGTTGTGAAGTTACCTTTGGGGTTCCATGGGCCGAACTCCTGCAGAGTCCGGTCATGAACACCGACGCGTTGAAGTTCACTCTCGAATCCCAAGACCCTGGTTCCAAAGCACGTGCTGGCGTGCTGACCACCGATCACGGCGACATCCAAACGCCCATCTTCATGCCGGTCGG
>NYSX01000063.1 GCA_002683345.1 Flavobacteriales bacterium | reverse complement strand
CAAGGCACCATTTTCATACTGTTCGTTTATCAGTGCAATCTCTCTCAAAACCCAATCACCGTCAGGTTGACACATACAGGTTGGGGTATTGTCCTCCTGACCACAAGCACAAATGAGCACTACAGCAAGTGCGGCAACATATTTGATCCCGTCTCCCATCTTCGCGCAATTTACCGCAAGCGGTCAGAAATTCTTAGAGAAGCGGCTTTGATGCCTCCATTGTAACCGCTTTTTTCACTCCAGCCCAACCGCGACCATTAGACGCCTCAGCTGAAGTCATCTTGATGAGACTCAAGACATCGCAATATTTGGTGATTGCCAGCAAAGGCAATTCACAACGTATCAACAAGTTAACTTAATGTTGAGACCAGGGCATTTTGCCAAGTAGAATCGAGGTTGGTGTCGGGAGAATCCACGAGAATGCACGCACGTGGGGAGACACGCGAAAAGCAAAAAGCCTCGTAAGTTATTGACTTACAAGGCTCTTTATTTTGTGTTGGCGGTCTGGACGAGACTCGAACTCGCGACCCCCTGCGTGACAGGCAGGTATTCTAACCAACTGAACTACCAGACCTCCTCTTCCAGGCCGAGGCCCTTCCGATTTCCGACCTCGCTTGGCCGGGGCGCAAAGATAGCACGGTCTGTGCCATTCCTGCAAGAAGAAATACGCGATTCGCTCAAAAAAGTTTCGCCCTCTTCGTGAGGTATCCGGTCAGCACCGGCAGAACTCCTTGAGCGACATCGACATCCACCCAATCGATGCCATGGGCACCGCAACGGTCGCGGAGCGTTTTGGTGAGTTTGGCCATGCGCGAGACATACGCTTCACGCACTTCCGTCGGGTGCAACTTGAGCTCCTCCCCTGTCTCCAAATCCACAAACCGCGTCGGGCGATCGGCAAAGTCGAAGTCCACCTCCGTCCCCGCATCGAGCAAGTGGAAGACCACGACCTCGTGCTTGTTGTGACGCAAATGCTGCAGGGCACTGACAAGGGCCTCGGGATCTTCCGTCTTGTCCAACATGTCGCTGAAGACGATGATGAGGGAACGACGTGGTGTGGCTTCTGCGATTTGGTGGAGTGCGTCGATGGCACTGGTGGGACGCGCCTCGGCGGGTTCCGTGAGCAGCCCCTCGAGCTTGTCAAACAGCATGCGGTGGTGGGCACGTGAGGAACGGGCTGGGGTCTGCAAGTCCAGCGATTCGGAGAACAGGCTGAGGCCCACTGCGTCGCGTTGCCGGCGGAAGAGCTCAATGAGCGCTGCCGAGGCGAGGACCGCAAACTTGAGCTTGCTCATGCGATCGTCGTCGAGGGTGACGCCGTCGGGGTACGCCATCGAGCGCGAGGCGTCGAGAACGAGCTGACAACGCAGGTTGGTCTCCTCTTCGTACCGCTTGACAAACATCTTGTCCGTCCGGGCGTAGAGCTTCCAATCGAGGTGCTTCGTGGACTCACCCGGGTTGTGCAGACGGTGCTCGGCAAATTCCACGCTGAATCCGTGAAACGGACTCTTGTGCATGCCCGTGATGAACCCTTCCACCGCCTGGTGGGCGAGGAATTCAAGGCGACCGAGTCGCTGTTGGAGTTCAGGGGTGGGTTGAATGGGCATGTGGGGCGTGTTTGGGACGAAAAAAACGCCCCCACCAAGATAGGCAGGGACGGTTTTTCAAAAGGCGTTCAAGGCGCGAGGCGCCGAGGGCCTCACAGGAGGGCGTCGAGCTTCTCTGCAAGCACGTTCTTGGGCACAGCACCCACGCTCTTGTCGACGACTTCGCCGTTCTTCAAGAACAGGATGGTGGGGATGTTGCGGATGCCAAAGCGCTGGCTCACGTCGCTGTTGTGGTCGACATTGACCTTGCCGATGAGGGCCTTGCCGTCGTAGTCGCCTGCCAATTCTTCAACCACGGGACCGACCATGCGGCAAGGACCGCACCACTCTGCCCAAAAATCGACGAGCACAGGCTTGTCGCTGTTGATTGCGAGCTCCTCGAAGTTCGCGTCTGTGAATTCTACTGCCATGATGAAAGTTGATTCTGATTCTTCAATGATGTGTTAAGCAAAGGTATCCGTGTGATGTTCACGAACAACGGCATAATTCCACTGCCCCCGAGTCATTTTTCAACCTTTTGGGAGACCGTCCGTGGACAACGCTCCTTGGGTCTTGGGAAGCCACGCCAAACTCAGCGCTTCAGGTCCAATCTGTACTGGGCTTTGCCGGGAATGCACAGCTCCTCGAGGTCGCTCACGAATTGATCGTCCAACTGCACCTTTGACGTGCGGCTGGGCATGTCCAGCTTGGCCTCGTCGTCGTAGATCTCCAAGGTCACGCCCACGGGTCCGGGGTGGTTGGCCACGCTGGTCGTGAAGCGGTCCACCCAGCCGTCGTTCAGCGCGCTCAATTGAATCTGAATGCGCAACCGGCCGATGCGCTTTTCGCGGGCTTCGGACAGGAGCTCGATGGATTGGAGTTTGGCCTCCAACCCTTCCCGGCCAAAGCCTTGCTCCTTCACTTGGGTGGTCACCATAACCATCCACCCTTCCACCATGAACTCCTTGAACTTCACGTAGTCCTCACCAAAGCAGCGGAACTCGTAGGTGCCCTTGTAGTCCTCAATCATAAAGAAGCCCCACGGCCTCCCCGACTTGCTGATGCGGTGTTCGCACGAAGAAATGAGGCCGCCAAACGTAAGCATCTTGCCCTTCTCCTGGTCGAGGTTGTCCAACCGTGAGAGTCCACCCTTCGCGCACAAATGGTCGAGTTCGAGACGGAATTTGTCCAAGGGGTGGCCGGAGATGTAGACGCCCACTATGTCGCGCTCTTTGTTGAGCAGGTCCATCGAAGCCCACGTTTCGCACTCGGGAATGGGTGGCTCGGGGATGTCCATGGCGCCGTCGTCCCCCCCGAACAGGGAGACCTGCGCCGAATTGGCCGAATCCTGGGTCGCCGCGCCGTAGCGCACGGCCAACTCGATGAGTGGCCGGTCCTTGTGGTCCGGGGCAAAGAACTGGGCGCGGTGCAGCCCAAAGCTGTCGAACCCGCCGCCCAAGGCCAGTGCCTCAAACACCCGCTTGTTGCAGTCCTTCAGGTTGACGCGACACGCAAAGTCGAAGAGCGACGTGTAGGGCGACTCCGAGCGCCCCTCGACGATGGCGATCACCGCCCCTTCCCCGACGCCGCGCATGGCGCCGAGCCCAAAGCGAATCGCTCCCTCCTTGTTCACCGTGAACTTGAAGGACGATTCGTTGACATCGGGACCAAGCACGGGCACGCCCTGACGACGTGCCTCTTCCATCAAGTTGGTGACCTCCTTGATGTCGTTCATGTTGTTGGACAGCTGGGCCGCCATGAATTCGGCCGGGTAGTTGGCCTTCAGGTAGGCCGTTTGGTAGGCCACCCATGCGTAGCACGTGGAGTGCGACTTGTTGAAGGCGTAGGAGGCAAACGCTTCCCAGTCCGTCCAAATCTTCTCCAGCTTCTCCGCGTCGTGTCCCTTCTCGGTGCCGCGCGCCATGAAGTCGGGCTTCATCTTGTCGATGATGTCCTTCTTCTTCTTTCCCATCGCCTTCCGCAGGCTGTCGGCCTCGCCCTTGGAGAAGCCGGCGAGTTTTTGGGACAAGAGCATCACCTGCTCCTGGTACACCGTGATGCCATAGGTCTCTTCCAAGTACTCTTGGCATGCGTCCAAATCGTAGGTGATCGCCTGCCGCCCGTGCTTTCGCGCCACAAAGTCCGGGATGTATTCCATCGGACCCGGACGGTACAATGCATTCATGGCGATGAGGTCTTCGAAGACCGTGGGCTGCAGCGCCTTGAGGTGCTTCTGCATCCCCGCTGATTCGTATTGAAAGATGCCGATCGTGTCGCCGCGCTGGAACAGCTCGTACGTCTTGGTGTCGTCCAGTGGGAATTCGTCGGGGTCGAGGTCTTTGCCGTGGCGCAGCTTCACGTTTTTGACCGCGTCCTTGATGACCGTCAGGGTCTTCAGGCCCAAGAAATCCATCTTCAGCAGGCCAGCGTCTTCCGCCACCGCGTTGTCAAACTGCGTGCACGCCATCGCACTGTCTTTGGCGGTCGCAACCGGCACAAAGTTGGTGATGTCGTCCGGGGTGATGATGACCCCGCAGGCGTGGATGCCCGTATTCCGCACGCTGCCCTCCAAGACCCGCGCCGTCTGTAGCGTCTGACCCTCGAGCGTGGGTTGCGTGCTGATGGCCTTGAGCTGCTCCACCATGGCAAAGCCTTCGCTCCTCACCTTCTCCTTCAGCGCCTTGTCGTCCAGGCTGAACATCTTCTTGAGGGAGATGTCCGGAACGAGCTTGGCGAGGCGGTCCGCGTCGCCCAGCGGCAATTCCATGACGCGCGCCGTGTCTCGGATGGACGACTTGGCGGCCATGGTGCCGTAGGTGATGATTTGGGCCACTTGGTTGGCGCCGTACTTGTCGATCACATAGTCAATGACCCTGCCCCGCCCCTCGTCGTCGAAGTCGATGTCGATATCCGGGAGGCTCACACGGTCTGGGTTCAGGAACCTCTCGAACAGCAAATCGTACTTGATCGGGTCGACGTTGGTGATGCCGACGCAATACGCCACCGCTGAACCCGCGGCCGAACCACGCCCTGGCCCCACGCTCACGCCCATCTCTCGGGCGGCCGTGGTGAAGTCCTGCACAATCAGGAAGTACCCGGGGTAGCCCGTGCGCTCGATGGTCTCCAACTCGAAGTCGATGCGCTCCCGAATCTCGTCCGTGATTTCCTCGTACCGCTTTTCTGCACCGAGGTACGTGAGGTGCCGCAGGTAGGCGTTCTCGCCTCGCTTGCCGCCGTCCTTGGCGTCTTCTTCATGCACGAACTCGGCAGGGATGTCAAATGCCGGCAGCAGCACGTCGCGCTCCAACACATACCCCTCGCATTCGTCCACCAGCGCCGCGATGTTGGTGATGGCCTCAGGAACGTCCGAGAACAGCTCCTTCATCTCCTGTGGCGATTTCAGGTAGAAGCTGTCGTTGGGGAAACCAAACCGGAACTCCCGCCCCCGCTTGCCGACGTAGCGCTTGGGCTGGCTGACGTTGCGGGCGTCCTTGACGCAAAGCAGGATGTCGTGGGCGTCGCTTTGGTCTTGGCGCGTGTAGTAGCTGTTGTTGCTCGCCACGAGTTTGACGTCGTGCGTGGCGGCCAAGCCCTTCAACACGTCGTTGACCACGGTCTCTTCCTCGAGGCCGTGGCGGTTCAACTCGGCGTAGAAGTCGGCGCCCATGAGGTTCTTCCAAAACAGGAACGCTTCTTCCGCTTGGGCCTCGCCAACGTTCAAAATGAGCGACGGCACTTCGCCAAACAGCCCCCCTGTGAGGACGATCAAATCCTCCTTGTACTCCTCGACCAGGGCCCGGTCAATTCGGGGTACGTAGTAAAAGCCGTCGGTGTAGGCCTTGGAGGCCAACTTGGCGAGGTTGTGGTAGCCGTTCTTGTTCTTCGCCAGGAACACGGTCGGATATCCGTCGTCCTTGACGCTTTTGTCGTTCATGTCGCGACAGACGTTCAATTCCGCCCCCACGATGGGCTTGATGCCCTCTTTGTTGCACGCCCGAACAAACTGAAACGCCGCCATCATGTTGCCATGGTCGGTCACAGCCAACGCAGGCATGCCCATGTCCTTGGCGGCAGAAACCAGTTCGCCCACGGGGCTCACGGCCTGCAGCACGCTGAATTGGGAGTGCACATGAAGATGCGTGAAAGGCACGTCTTCCAAGGCTGCGGCAGCGGCAGCATCCACCTTGCTTGACCCGGCGGCCTTTTGGGCCTTTTTCTCCTTGGGCGAGTCAAAATTCGCCGCCTCCAGTCGGGGCGCTTCGTACTTGACCTGTTCCGGATTCTCGAATTCAGGGCGCTCAATGACCCGAAGCCGGACCATTTCGAAAAAGCACCGCGCCGTGGCGGCCACATCGTAGGCGGCATCGTGTGCGTCCCCAAAGCCTTCCCCAAAGAGCTTTTGGTGAAGCTCGGTCAAGGTGGGCCACTTGAACTTGCCCCCTCGTCCGCCAGGGATGGCACAGAACTCTGTGCCTTCGTCTTTGGAGTCGATGATGGCGATGTCCGTGAGCGGCTCCGCAACTTGGTTCAAACGGAGCAACTCGGCGCCGACCACGTTGACGTCAAAGCCAATGTTGTGGCCCATCACGTACTTCGCCTTGGCTGCGTCGGCCATGAACTCGGCCGCCACGTCGGCCAGCGGAACGCCTTCCGCCTGCGCCCGTTCCGTGGTGATCCCGTGGATTTTGGTCGAGTTGTACGGAATGGTGAATCCGTCGGGCTGCACGATTCGGTTGCCACGGGACAACAACTTGCCGTTGGCGTCGTGGAGCTGCCAGGCCAATTGCACCAACCGCGGCCAGTTGTCGCTGTCCGAGATGGGTGCGTTCCAGTCCCGGGGCAAGCCGGTTGTTTCCGTGTCGTAAATGAGAATCATGGAGCCTTCGAAATTCGAGAATGCACGGGGGTTCGAACATCTCTCACGTGTGCTTGTTTTCCACAATGCATCCCCATGTGTCGTATTTTCGCACTCGGACTGCCTTTTTAAAGGACTGCCAACATGACTACTCCCTCTGCACCCAACGCACCTCAGGACGCCAACGAACGCATCGATGCCTTTGGCGACGAGCACGTCGGAACTTCCATCGACACCCCCTTGCGAGCTGACGCTTTTGACCTAAGTGACGAGGCCAAAATCAAGGCCAT
>NYSX01000062.1 GCA_002683345.1 Flavobacteriales bacterium | reverse complement strand
GGACATGTACCGCGCCATCATGCGCAACGACTTCGCAGAAGCTTCTTTGCACGCCGACACCGCCCTGGCTGCCGACGACCAGCTCGCCCTCGCCTACCTTGCCAAGATGATCGAGGCTGCATGGATCACGGGAAGCGCAGAGGATTACCGCGCCGCCTACGACGCTGCCACTGAGCTCGTGGCTGAAGACGACTACGCCGCCAAGTACACCATCGAAGCCATGGGCCTCAGTGGTGACGAGCGCATCGCTGCAGCGGGCAAGGCACTAATGCACAGCCCACACGACCCCATGCTAATCGCATGGACGGCGTTTTGGTTGGGAGACGACACCGAAGAATCCATCCAAATGATCAAGCGCGGCATGGAGCGCTGGCCCTACATGGCGGCCTTCCACAACTTGATGGGCTACCGCCTCATGGAGAAGGAAGACATGGAAGGTGCCTTGGCCCACTTCCAACTCCAAACCCGACTCCTCCCCGACGCCGCCAACCCATGGGACTCACTCGGCGATTACTATGTTGAAGTGGGCAACACAGAGGAAGCGCGCAAGGCGTTCGAGAAGGCCCTCGAAATCGATCCTTCGTTTGACGCCTCCAAGCGCAAGCTCGACGAGCTGAACAACCCTTCAGAAGACGCTTGAATCTCACTGGGAAGGCCGCATCAAGGTCTCATCCCTGTCTCAACAGCAACGCCCGATGCATGTGCATCGGGCGTTGTCTTTTTCGGTCAATGAAGTCAGAGGCGCAGTCACTCTCCTCCTGCCACCACGAAGCGGCGGGTGGTGGTGGCCATCGCCGGGCTGCGGAGGGTCAGGAGGTAAACTCCTGAGGCAAGGTCGCTGACGTCGAGTTGGGTTCGGCCTGCGAGGCGCTCAGAGCGCAGCACTTGACCCGTCGCGCCCAACACCATCACTTCCACGTCGCCGTCGATTGCACCAGTCCAGGCGCCGCCTTCGAGGCGAAGGTTGAGGACGTCGCGCACAGGGCTTGGGTAGAGCGTCCAGAACAGCGCCGTGGCTTCGTCAAGGCCGTCCACCTCGCCGACGCACTCGCATTCGTCGTTGAGCACATCGTTGATGGTGGCGTCGTCTCCGTCGTCACACGCGTCACCAGGGAATGTGCAGGTGGCGTCGTCTTCGGTGGCGTCAGGGTTGAAGTTGCAGGCAGTGTCGTCCGTGCATCCTTCCACTTCGAGTTCGTCACACACCCCGTCGCCGTCAGCGTCGTTGAGGCAGTTGCCGTCGCAATCGTAGAATTCCGCGGCATACTCACAGTCCCCTTCGTCGGTGGCCAGCTCATCGTAGTTGCACGCAGTCTCGTCTTGGCAGCCCTCGACTTCCAGTTCGTCACACACCCCGTCGGCGTCGGAATCGCTCAAGCAGTCGCCCGCACAATCGTAGTATTCCTCGGGGTACTCACAAGAGTCGTCATCCTCGGTGGCCGCGGCTTCGTAGTTGCACGCCGTGCTGTCCGTGCAGCCCGCGACTTCCAATTCATCGCATACGCCATCGCCGTCGGAATCGCTCAAGCAATTGCCCGCACAGTCGTAGTAATCCACTGCGTATTCGCATGAGCCATTTTCTGCCTCGGTGGCCGCAGGATCGTAGTTGCACGCTGTGTCGTCCGTGCAACCGGGGATTTCCAATTCGTCACACACGCCATCGCCATCCGTATCTGTCAGACAGTTTCCGTCGCAATCGTAGTGCTGCTCGGCATACTCACATTCCCCTGCATCGGTCGCGGCTGCGTTGTAGTTGCATGCATTCAGGTCTTGGCATCCGACGATTTCCAACTCATCGCACACCCCGTCACCGTCGGCGTCGTTGGTGCAAGACCCGTCGCATTCCAAATACAATTCCGGGTACGTGCATGACCCGTCGTCGCACGACCCGCCAGCGTCGTAGTTGCACGCCGCTTCGTCAATGCACGCCAGGTAGCCCGTGCCACCACATTCACCGCATGCATCAAGGTACAGGCAGCCGCCGTCATCGTCCGTCGCCGCGGCATCGTAGTTGCATGCCGTGTCGTCCATGCAGCCCGCGACTTCCAATTCGTCACACACGCCATCGGCATCCGCGTCAAGGAGACACTCCCCAAAGCAGTCGTAGTACTCCTCGGGGTATTCACACAGTCCGTTGTCCTCCACCGCATCGATGTAGTTGCACGCTTGGACGTCGGTGCAGCCTTCCGCAAGCAAATCGCACACCCCGTCGCCGTCGTTGTCCTCCACGCAATCGCCGCCACAGACGCCGAGTGCATCGAGCTGGTTGCCGTCGCAGTCGCAGTCCCCTTGCGGAAGCACCGTGCAGCCACAGTCAAAAATGGCGCCAGGACCGTTGCACACCCCGCATTCGTCAATCAGGCCATCACAAGGGTCGAGCTCACCACATCCATCGGGGTCCACTTCCCCATTCAAGTTGAAGACCGTCCGCAGTTCATTGAATTGATCTCCTTCCTTGAAAATTTGGATGTTCACTTGGCCCGAAATCGTTCCAGCCGTGGTGATTTGCATCAACAGCACCCGCAAATCTTCACCGGCAAATCCGGCGTGCGAATCCGCCTCTTCCAGTCCTGGGAACGTGGAGTACCAAGCACCTCCGGTGGCGTCATCTACGACAAAATTCGAGCCGGGACCCCCTACAAATTCGGCAGAGGCATCCACCGCGCCCCACACCGTCGACGGATGCTGCGCTGCAGGCGTGGACGCGTCTTCAGCACCAATGGTCAGGAAGCTGTCGTACGCCAAATCAGGGAAGAAAGACAAGAATTCGGAATTGATGCCTTGGGCATTCCACGTGGTTGCACTCGCGTCATTGTACCACTCTCCTGACGACGATTGAAGGATGAAAGGAGCCTGGTCATCCCCCGAACATGCCGACACAAAGTCGTTCTCGTTCAAGCAGTTGAGGTACACCCGGTAGGTCGTTTGGCCATCCAAGCTTCCTCCAGCGTGCGCAACCGTCTCTTCCACAGAAACATAGTAGCCCTGGGTATCCAAACCCTGGCATTCGTCGCACCACCCGTCGTTGTCGGCGTCCAAAAGGCATGGCCCGCCGCACACTCCTAAGGCATCGAGCTGATTGCCTCCGCAATCGCAATCGGACTCCGGGATGTCAAAGCAGCCGCATTCATAAATCTCGCCTGGACCGTTGCACACGCCGCACGCATCCACCACACCAATGCACGCGTCCTCGTCGTCGCACACCCCATCGCCATCTTCATCCGCAGCACAGGTACCTCCGCACACATCCAGCGCGTCCAAGACGTTGCCCTCACAGTCGCACGCACCTTCTTCGAGGTACTCGCAGAGCGCGCTGTTCACGGTCCAGGGAAGTCCTTCGCCTTCGAAATTGCATGCCTCGGGGTCGTCGCACCACTGGCACGAATCAAACTCGCAAGAGCCGTCGTCGGCCGTGGCCGTGTCGTCATAGTTGCACGCGAATTCATCCGTGCATCCCTCCACACCATCATACACGCACGATCCGTCGTCGTACAACGCATCCGGATTGTAGTTGTTGGCATTCTCATCTGTGCATCCACCGCATACGCCAATGGGACAAATCGGCAACAAATCGCGGAACTCAAAGACCTGATTCCCTTCCTGAAACACCTGCACTTGAATTTGGCCTGAGATTGTGCCGACCGTGGTGAACTGCGCCACCAACACCTTCAAGTCGTCGCCTGCGAAGGCCGCATGTGAATCCGCGGCTTCAATCCCCGGGAACGTCGAGAACCAAACGCCGCCAGTCATCCCGTCGACCACAACGTTGAAGCCCGGACCAGGCCCGAACGCCGCACCCGCGTCCAACTCTCCCCAAATCGCCATCGGATGCTGCGCCGCCGGCGTGGTGGCATCCTCCGCCCCGATGGTGAGAAAACTGTCAAACGTGAGATCGGGAAACACCTGAAGGAACAAGGGATTGATGCCTTGTGCATTCCAACCGGTATTGTAGGCGTTGTTGTACCACGTTCCAGTGGACGATTCAAGGATCAATGGATTGTTTGAATCCCCTGAGCACGAGGACAAATAATCCGTCTCGTTCAACATGTTCATGTACACCCGGTAGGTGGTTTGGCCTTCCAGTTCTCCACCGGTGTGGGTGGTCACCGTTTCCAATCCAAGCCAGTACCCTATTGGGGCGTTGGTCGAGAAGTTGGCAGGTGCAGCCGTCAAGGCTGCCGAACAGGTCAGGGCCATCAGGCCGAGCATCCAATGTCTCTTGGTCAAGCGCATGTGTTTCATGTTCTAAAAATCCTGCGTCGAACGACTGACTTTCAGTCCCTCACGCAAAAAGACCCACACGATTCATTGAATAAATCGCGTGGGTCTCTCTGAGATCTGTGCCCTTGTTCAGGGCTTCCCAATCAGCGGGCGCCGAGCATCACTTGACGCACCACCAGACCGGCCTCTCCGCGCACTTGGAGGAGGTAAGCTCCCGCAGGCAGGTGAGCCACATCCCAGGCGACTTGACCTGTTGCCATCGTCTGCATGGCCACGATGCGTTGTCCAGAAACGGACACCAATGTCAAGTCGTATGACGCGCCAGAAGCAAGAACCACGTTCAGGACATCAGAAGCTGGGTTGGGGAACAAGTCCAAGCCAGCCAAGCGCAAGGCTTCCACCCCATCCACGATTTCCTCACCTGTGCATTCGCAGTTGTCGTCAATCATGTCGTTCTCGGTCATGTCGTCCCCGTCGTCACAGGCGTCGCCGACCACGAGGCAACTGCCATCGTCGTCGGTGGCGGTTTGGTCAAAGTTGCATGCGTAGACGTTGGTGCAACCGGCCACTTCAAGCTCGTCGCACACGCCGTCCATGTCTTCGTCGTTCAAGCACGCCCCGTCACAATCGTAGTACTCTGCGGCAAACGCGCACGAACCGTCGTCGTCGGTGGCTGTCTCGTCGTAGTTGCACGCCGACTCGTCCGTGCATCCTGCCACTTCCAATTCGTCACACACGCCGTCGCCGTCCGCGTCCATCAAGCAGTTGCCGTCACAATCGAGGAATTGCTCCGCGTACGCGCATGACATGTCGTCTTCGGTGGCCACAGGATCGTAGTTGCACGCCGTCTCGTCGGTGCACCCAGGGACTTCCTCACAGATGCCGTCGCCGTCCGTGTCATTCAAGCAGTTGCCATCGCAATCGTAGAGCGGATCTGGGTAGGTGCACGACCCATCGTCTTCGGTGGCCTCTGCGTTGAAATTGCAGGCCATCATGTCCGTGCAGCCTGGCACAGGCTCAGGATTGATGGTCAAGGTGTAGCCCTCAAACGGGAATGGAATCGCGTTGGCGCCGAGGAATGGCACCGTCACCCACGCCGTCGTGTAGATCGCCCCTGTGAACACACCGACCGTGTCAGGCGTGCCTTCCAAGGCCGCGCAGTATTGACCACCGCCCAAAAACGCATTGGGGTTGCCCGAATCGCCATTGTTGTTGGGCGCCAGCGTCAGACCCACGCTCAGGGTCGTGAATTCTTCCCCCATTTCCCCAATCAACAAAATGCTGTCGAGCACCACAGAGTCAAGAGGCAATTCGATGGGCGAGTCCGGAATCCCCGCCGTTGACGCCGGAATCAAGACGTGAATGGTTTCAGTGTACGGCTGGTTGACCGTACCATCGACAAACGTTTCGCCAATCGCCGGATTGGGGCTGATGCCAAACTCCGCGTCGCCAAAGTCAAAATCAGCCGTGCACTGCGCCCAGCCTCCAACTGTCACAGCACACATGGCTGCCAAAGAGAGAAAAAGGTGTTTCATGAAATGAGAATTGATGGCTCCAAGGTAGACGGCGGAAGCCGCCATTCAGACCATCCAACCCTCAGGTTTCCAACACCCTGACCTGCACTCAGCAGGCAAAACCGATTTGGCCCAGGAGCAAGAGCAAATCTGCCACCGTGACCGCGCTGTCGCCGTTGAGGTCACCGGGACACGTGCTCGAGTCGGGCGGGAAGAGCAACTCCAGCGCGTCGGATACCCCATCGCCATCGGAGTCGTCGCTCAGGGGATCGGTGTTGAAGAGGTCCATTTCTGCCCCGTCTGTGAGGCCGTCGCCGTCCGTGTCCTGTACGAGCGGGTCCGTGCCGAAGAAGAGCTCGTCTGCATCCCAAAGGCCGTCCTGGTCGCTGTCCTCACACCAGTCCCCCACCCCGTTGCCGTTGAAGTCTGCTTGGGCTGGGTTGGGGAAGTCAACGCAGTTGTCGAAGGCGTCAGGGACCCCGTCCAGGTCCGTGTCCAAGACTTGGGAACCAATCAACGCGACGTCCACGACGACGGGAAGGTGATCGGAGGCGTTCCACGTGTCGTTGGCGTAGAGGCCGTAGTCGCCAAGTCGGGCGCCGGTCATGTCTGAAGTTTGGAGTCCAAACGACCGCGTCACCTCCAAGACCCCGTCAGACACCAAGGCATAGTCCAGCTTGCCCGGCATGTAGGAACCGTTGTCGTTGCGCCAGGTGTAGTCCATCGCGCGGTCGGCCTGCACGGCGGCCACCTGCAACATGCCCGTGCCGTCCCAGTCCGGCGCGAAATCCGGACCGTATTCGGCTTCGTCGAAAATGTCGCCCGACTCAAGGGTGTAGATCGGCGCCTCCAGCCCCACCATGTTCAGGTCGCCCCCAAACAAAATCGGCGTGCCCTCAGGCACGTCCAAGGCACCCCCTGCCGTCATTGCGTCGCGGTGAAAAGCCATGTACTCGTCGGCCTCGCTTTGGCGTTTTTGCTCGTTGGTCATACCCCCGCAACACTTCAAGTGCGACGACGTGAAGAGCGTCGGCACGCCGTAGAGGTCTTGGGTCTGGATCACCACGGGGAAGCTCCGGTAAACGCCGGAGAACGACTCTCCCAACGGCCACGTGCTGGCGACCATCAAGTCGTAATCGTCCTTCACCACATTCCATGTGGTGCCCGGCAGCCACGATTCGAGCAGGCCTTTCACGTAGGAGGCCGAGACGTCGTCGACCTCGCTGAATCCAATGACGTCGGGCTGCAACGCGGCGACCATGCGTCCCATGGATGCGGCCGCGGAATTTTGGTCCATGCGTCGGTTGACGTTCCACCACATGGCCCGAAGCTGGGTGCCGGCACCGCGTTCCAACGGAACCACGTCGTACCCAGCAGATGCGTTGTTCAAGGTCAGTGTCGCAGGGGTTGCGGGATACACTTCGTCGTGGTCGGTGTCGACCCACTGCCACGTCAGCGTGTTGCTGCCCACCCCGGACATGCCGCGGTCCAGCGCCAACTCAAACATGTCGCCGCTGTAAGTCGGCGCACCGTGCAGGCCAATGTTGTTGAAGCTCAGCGTCGTGGACACCCCACCCGCGTTGAAGCGGATAACTTCGTTTTGGGCAAAATCAAGCACCAGCTCCACCCCCATGTTCTCCTGAACCCATCCCGTGTTGGGGTTGCCGTCGGTGTCGATCCACAGCTGCAGCCCATGGGGAATGATGGTCTCATCCAAGGCCAAATCCTCGCCCAGCGTCACCTTCCAAAACACCCAGTCCGCATTGGACGTCGCCGCGCCACTCAGCACGTGGGTGTTCGTGGACACCGTTCCTGCAGTGGGAATCGACGCCCAATCGGCAAAGTCGTTGTCCAATGTGATTTGGGCGACGCCTGGGATGGCCAAGCATGCCAGCGCCACCCCCATCAGTCCATGTCCGAGTCATCGTC